>JANLQV010000096.1:0-1742 GCA_031368025.1 Sphingomonadales bacterium
CTGGGCTTTCCGCCAGCGGCGATCCGCCTGCTGCTGGAAGCGCGGGAAGGTGTTCCAATCCCGATCATGTCCGGCCTTACGCTGGTGATTGCGCCTGAGTTGATCGGAAGCGGGGGCGACGTGGCCGGGATTGCGGCCAAGGCGGCCGCAAAGGTTGAGGAGCTTTTGTTTCTGGGGGAACCGAAGGATCGGAAAAAACATGCTGCTCGTTGATCCGCTTGCTGCGCTTTTCCGCGCAGACTTGGCTGGATGCGCGCCGCTCATTCTCGATCATACGGAGGTTGAGGTCACGCTGTTGCCGCCCCTCGCGAAGATCGCCGTCGTTCGGCGTTTTACGAATTCAAGTGACCAACTCGTCGAAGCAGTCCTGACCTTGCCGCCGATCGCACAGCAGGAAGTCGTCTTTCGACTGATCGTTACCATCGGTGGCGTCGTCTGCGAGGCAATCCCTCGACCCGCCAAACCCGGCAGAGCCGCGCATGATGCGGCCGCAGCTGATGGACGGCGCGCGATCCTCTATGAATTGCTTGAGAACGATATCCAGATGATCTCGATTACTGGAATCAAGCCTGGCGAAAAGGTCGAAGTCCAAGTCTGGAGCGTCAAGCCGCTAAGGCAATACGTCGAAAGCAAAGCGATGCTGGTTGTTGCGCTGAGCGCCCGTCATGATGCGGTCATGTCGGTTCTCGCTGACGCTGATGCGCTCGTGACGACCTCAGCACGGCACCAAGCGACACTTCAGCTGAGTTGGGATGCCTTGCAAGTGACCTTGCGCGGGCAAGGAGAACCGATCAAGATCATGTCGCGGGATCCGGTCAGTATCGATTGTGCCGCGCCGATCCAGCTGGAAATCGTGCCCGACGATGGCGGCTCGCTCGATCATTCCGCATGGCAGGTTGACCAGGTGGGCGGCTGGGAGGTGACTTCCGCGCGCGGGTTCGAAACGTTCCGGCATCCGATGAACCCTGGTGGCAGTATCACCAGTAATCGGCGCGACTGGATTTTCGGCGTCATGGCAACAGCCCAAGGCGAAATCCGTGTTACGGCACCTCTGCCAACCGAAGGCATAGCGCCCAACGCCCGTGCGTTGAGGGCCTTTGCAGCGGCTGCTTTTGCAGAATCGGCGACGCCACAAACGCCCGATGCCGTTTGCCACATAGCCAATGTTCTCAGCCGCGAGACAGCGCTGGCGTTCATCGGGCCCGAAGGGGAACTTTCCGACGAAATTCAGTTTATGCGGAAACTGGATCTCCCCGAAATGCTCGCACCAGAAGAGATGAGCGCACCGCCGCAGCCGGTTGCCTTGGAACCTTATGATTACGGCACGTCTTCCTCCACATCTGAGCCATTGCTTCCCCACAAGACGGACAATCTGACTACGCCCGGGGTGCGGTTTACGCCAGGCGCGCGGCAATCACGTCGTCGCCCGCTGGCCTGGGCCATCGCGGCCATTGCCCTGCTTGCTATCGTCGGCATCTTCGATCTGATCGATTATCCGTTACCGCTGCGCCTCGTCGCAATCCTTGGTCTGATCATCTTGAGTGCGATAGTCTTCCTGCCTGACGAAGAGACACCTGGCCGACGACGCCTGCCGTTGCTCACCGCGCTTTTCCTGCCGTGGATCGCTGCGCTGGGCACTGGGCCAATGCTTTTTGATTTCACTTTTGGCGGGGCGGCCCCCCCCGGCTGGATGATCCCCGTACAATGTGGCCTGCTCATTGCGTCTGCGATCTTGCCGCTTG
>JANLQV010000152.1:0-6804 GCA_031368025.1 Sphingomonadales bacterium
CGCTGCGACAAGGCGGCGGCGAGGCGTGCCCGCGCTTCCAACGCGATTTCCTTGCGATCACCGAGCAGGCTTGGATCGTAGGGATCGAGGAAATGGACTCCGACCTCATAGGTGCCCTCACGTGTGAAGGCGCGCCAGGCACTTTCCCATCCGGTTTCCGTTCCAAGCCATGCAACGTCGGGTCCAGTCCGGCCGAAATCGAGCAACACCGGCTGTATCAGGAGATTTTTGGGTGGTGGTGCCAGTGTCGCAAAAAGCGAGGGCTTGAATGGTAATAGGCCGCGCCCGTCGGATGTCGTGCCTTCGGCGAAGAGTGCAACCGACCAGTTGACGGAAATGGCCTCACGCAACTCAGCGACCTGATTGGCCACGTTCAACTTATCGGTCCGCGAAATGAATATTGTGCGGTTCAAGGTCGCAAGCCAGCCGATCAGGGGCCAATCACGAACACCGTCCTGCGCCACAAACGCCGTGCCAGTGATTCCACCCAAAATCGGTATGTCTATCCATGACAGGTGGTTGGCAACGTAAAACACATCTTTGCGCAGCGGCGTCCCAAAGACGGTGACCCGCACCCCCAATGCCCGCGCCGTCACGCGGAGAAAGAGACGCGGCCAGGGCGAAGCCAGCCTGAACACCCGCCAAAATACGTGCAGCGGCAAAAGCGGAATCAACGCAAGCCCGATCCAGGCGGCCCGGAACGCAAAGCGCAAATAAAAGATCGGCTCCGCTCTTGGGATGGCAATTGAAAGCGTAGCCATAATCATCGATCCAAATTGCGACAGGCAAATGCCCAACGGGGATTGGAGCCTATTGGCGCCTGCATGTGACGCCTTGGTGACCAAAGCCTCCAAACCCGCTTCCGCTCCCCACATCCCTTCGCTATTGCCACGTATTGACGAGAAGTGTTGGGAGGGGCGTAATGTCGGATGATGGTATCTTTATCGGTGTCGGGGGCGGTCAGCCGCAAATTCTCAATCTTAAGCGCGCAAACCGGCACGGGCTGATCGCGGGCGCGACCGGCACGGGCAAGACCGTGACGTTACAGGGCATTGTCGAGGGCTTCTCGGCGATTGGAGTTCCCTGCTTCGTGGCCGATGTGAAGGGCGATCTGTCCGGAATGTGCATGGCGGGTTCGCCGACCTCCAAAACCCACGAAATCTTTGCCGCCCGCGCTGCCGAAATCGGCCAGACCGATTGGGTCTATAAGGACAATCCTGTCCAGTTCTGGGACTTGTTCGGCGAACAGGGCCATCCGATCCGCACCACCGTGTCCGAAATGGGGCCGCTGCTCCTTTCGCGGCTCATGGATCTCAATGAAGTGCAGGAAGGTGTGCTGACGATCGCTTTCCATGTTGCAGACAAGGACGGGTTGCTGTTGCTCGATCTCGACGATCTGCAGGCGATGCTCGTCAATTGCGGCGAACGCGCTGACGAGCTGACTCTCGAGTTCGGCAATATCTCAAAGCAGAGCGTTGGCACGATTCAACGGTCTCTGCTCCAGCTTCGCTCGCAAGGCGGAGATCATTTCTTCGGCGAACCCGCGCTCGATCTGGAAGATTTCATCAAGTGTGACGAGTCCGGCCGTGGCATCGTCAACATTCTCGCCGCCGATAAATTGATGGCCAGCCCAAAACTCTATTCAACATTCCTGCTCTGGCTGATGTCCGAACTGTTTGAGAGTCTGCCTGAGATTGGCGATCCCGAAAAACCCAAACTGTGTTTCTTCTTCGATGAGGCGCACCTGCTGTTCAATGACGCGCCCAAGGCGCTCTTGGAAAAAATCGAACAGGTCGTGCGTTTGATCCGCTCAAAGGGCGTCGGCGTCTATTTCATCACACAAAACCCGATCGACATCCCCGACACCGTGGCGGCTCAGCTTTCCAATCGCGTCCAGCATGCGTTGCGCGCGTTCACGCCGCGCGATCAGGCGGCAGTCAAATCTGCGGCGGAAACATTTCGCGCCAACCCCAATGTAGATGTCGCGACCGCGATCACCGAGTTGAAAGTCGGCGAGGCTCTGGTTTCGTTGCTGCAGGCGGATGGCGCGCCATCGCCCGTCGAACGCACGCTCATCAAGGCACCTGCGTCACGCGTTGGGCCGGCAACGCCACAAGAACGCGCGGTGATGATCCAGACTGACGCCATCGGCGCGAAATACGACGTGCTGATCGATCGGGAATCGGCCGAAGAAATTCTCGTTTCCAAACGCACCGAAGCGAGCGCGGCCGCTGCCGCTCAGGTCGCGCACGCCGAAGCCGACAAGCAGGAAGCAATCGCCGCGAAGGAAGCCGCACGCCAGCAGGTCATTCTTGATCGGGAAACGGCCCGTCAGGCGAAGGAGACCGAACGTGCCGCCGCAATTCAGGCCCGTGAGGATGCCAAACCGAGCTTTGCCGAAAAGATGGTCGAGTCCGCCGCTCGTTCCGCGGCCACCTCGGTGGGCCGCAAGGTCGCGGGGCAAATTGGCGGACAATTGCTGCGCGGCCTGCTCGGCGGGCTTTTCAAGGGGCGCTGACGTGCGCGGTTAATCCCCTTCTCTCCAAATTTGGCCTTGCCTATCGTAGCGGACGCCTGCCACTTGTGCGGGACGGGGTAATTCGAAGAATTGGAGACGATGAATGACGCAGCCGACCCTGCCCGCCGAAATTGCCGGCGCACTTGTCGACCCCAAGGCGTATGGCGAATGGGACGGGCTTCACGAGAAGTTCGCCTGGGCGCGGGCGAATATGCCGTTGGGGGTCGCCGAGAATGAGAGATTCAGTCCGTTCTGGGCCGTGACGCGTCACGCTGACATTCTCGAAGTGAGCAAGAACAACGCACGCTTCGCCAGTGCCATCCGCTCCCCGACGCTCGTGGACCGTGACGGCGAAATGATCGTCAAGGCAATCACGCCCAATAATGACGGTCACCTGATCCGCTCTCTGGTGCAAATGGATGCGCCTGATCACATGAAATACCGGCTGCTGACGCAAAGCTGGTTCATGCCCAAAAACCTGCGGACGATTGAGTCCCGCATCCGGGAAATCGCCCGTGACACGGTTGAAAAGATGCTGGCGATGGGCGGCGAATGCGATTTCGCCAAAGACGTCGCGGCTGGATATCCGCTGCATGTCGTCATGAATATCCTCGGGGTGCCGCCCGAAGACGAACCCCGGATGCTGATGCTGACCCAGCAATTGTTCGGCCCGACCGATCCCGAGATCAACCGCGCGCGCACCGAGATCACCAGCCCCGAACAGGCAATTCAGATGCTGCAATTCGTGATCGCCGATTTCGAGAATTATTTTGCCGGAATCACCGCAGACCGCCGTGCCCATCCCAAAGACGATCTTGCCACCGTCATCGCGAACGGCGTCGTGAACGGCGCGCCCATCCCTGATCGTGAGGCCAATGGCTATTACATGATCGTGGCCACAGCCGGGCATGATACCACCTCCGCCTCGACCTGCGGCGCGATCATGGAACTGGCGAAGAATCCGGCGCTGTTTGCCCGGTACCGCGATGGGACGGCGGATAGTGCGGGCCTGATCGAGGAAGCGATCCGCTGGACAACCCCGGTCCAGCATTTCCTGCGCTCGGCCACCGAAGACTGTGAGCTTGGTGGTCAGAAGATCGCCAAGGATGACTGGCTGATGCTCTGCTACGCCAGCGGCAATCGCGATGAAGCGGTGTTTGACAATCCCTTCACCTTTAACCCCGACCGCACCCCAAACAACCAGATCGCCTTTGGCTTTGGCGGCCATGTCTGCCTTGGCCAACATCTCGCACGGATGGAAATGCGGATCCTGATGGAAGAGCTGTTACCGCGTCTGAAATCCATAGAACTGGCTGGCGAACCGGCGCGGGTGGAATCAACCTTCGTCGGCGGGCTGAAGCGCCTGCCGATCAGGTTCAAGGCCAATTGATGCGCGAACTGACCTTTCGGGGCGTCGTGCTGGGCGGCCTCATCACGCTGCTGTTCACCGCAGCGAATGTCTATCTGGGACTGAAGGTCGGCCTGACATTCGCCACGTCGATTCCGGCGGCGGTGATCTCGATGGCGTTGCTGCGTTTCTTCAAGGACGCGACGATCCTTGAGAACAATATCGTGCAGACCATCGCCTCTGCGGCGGGGACGCTTGCCGCAATCATCTTCGTGTTGCCGGGTCTCGTGATGATCGGCTGGTGGACCGGCTTTCCCTATGTCACGACCGCCTTGATCACCATGACTGGCGGCATATTGGGCGTGATGTTCTCCGTGCCGCTGAGGCGAGCGCTCGTGATCGATACCGACCTGCCCTACCCCGAAGGCCGCGCGGCGGCCGAAGTGCTGGAGATCGGATCGGGCTCGCGGGCCGGGGCGGAAGAGAACGCGCGCGGCCTGTGGGTGCTGGTCTGGAACAGCCTTGCCTCGGCGGGATTCGCCATCCTCACCCAGATGAAGCTGGCCGTGGCCGAAGCCGCAACATGGTTTCGCGCCGGCGCGGGCGCGACCGGAATTTCGGGTGGACTTTCCTTCGCGCTGTTCGGCGTCGGCCACCTTGTCGGGCTTTCTGTGGGCCTCGCGCAGATGATCGGGCTGGTCGTGGGCTGGTGGATATTGCTTCCGATCCTGACGGCGCAGCAACCGATGCCCGGCGATGTCGAGACATGGGCGAATACCGTGTTTCGCAACGATGTCCGGTTTTTCGGCGCGGGCGTGATCGGGGTTGCAGCAATATGGGCGCTGATCAGGATCGCCGGGCCCGTCGTGGGCGGCATCCGGTCGGCCATGGCCGCCAGCCGAGCGCGAGGCGGAGGCGCGGTGTTGGCACTTGAGGAGCGGGACATGCCGATCGGCATTGTCGCGGGCGCATCGCTTGCGTTGCTCATTCCCATCGCCTGGTTGCTGTGGAGCGTCATTGCCGCTGGCCCGCTGGCTGGATCGGCAATCTCACTCATCGGAGGCGCGCTGCTATTCGTGGTCGTGATCGGCCTGATGATCGCCGCAGTGTGCGGCTATATGGCCGGGCTGATCGGTGCATCGAACAGCCCCGTCTCGGCGATCGGCATTCTTTCGGTGCTGGCCGCATCGCTGATGCTGGTTGGGTTGTTCGGACGCAATGTCAGCCCCGATACGACACAGGCGCTTATCGCCTATGCCCTGATCGTCACCGGGATCGTCTTCGGCGTGGCGACGATTTCCAACGACAACCTGCAGGATTTGAAAACCGGCCAACTGGTCGGAGCGACGCCGTGGAAGCAGCAGGTTGCGCTGGTGATCGGCGTCGTGTTTGGCTCTCTTGTCGTTCCGCCGGTGCTCGATCTTCTCAACACCGCATTCGGGTTTGCCGGCGCGCCCAATGCCGGGCCCAATGCGCTTTCGGCACCGCAAGCCGGATTGATCTCTTCGCTGGCCAAGGGCGTTCTGGGCGGCGACCTCAACTGGCGGATGATCGGTTATGGCACTGCAGCAGGCGTTGGCTTTGTCATTCTCGATGAAGTCATGGGCAGGGCAAAGCTGCTGCGCCTTCCGCCCCTCGCTGTCGGGATCGGGATCTACCTGCCGATGGCCGTCATCCTGCCAGTGACGATCGGATCAATCGTCGGCTGGTTTTACGACCGCTGGTCCGATCGGACAACAAACCCCGAATTCGCGCGCCGCATGGGGATCCTGACCGCGACTGGCATGATCGTCGGGGAGAGTTTGTGGGGCGTGGCTTTTGCCGGCATCGTCGCCGCATCGGGCAGCGATTCTCCGCTGGCAATCGTTGGTGAGGGTTTCAAAACCTCCGGCCTTGTTATCGGCGTCACGCTGTTCGTCGCGCTGACGGCCGGACTCTATCGTTATTGCCAACAATCTGTCGCAGGTCGCTAACCCTTCTTGGGAAAGAAATGCTCCGCAATATCGGCTGCAATCCGTGCCGGACGAAGCGTGTCTGCATCGACGCAGCACCAGCTCGATTTCACCTCGGCCAGCACCTCTTCACCGCGCTTGATCAGCGTTTCATAGAATGAGCGCGCGCCCTGCACCTTTTCGAGGATGACCGTCGCAATTACTTCGTCGTTGAGAAAGGCTGGCTTGCGATAGGTGATCTCATGCTTGAGCGCGACCCACAGATATTTCGCAACCGCATCGGGCGGGGCAAGGCTGTTCCAGTGCGCGAGCACCGCGTCCTGCACCCATCCAAGGTAGCGCGCATTGTTGACGTGCCCCATGAAATCAATGTCGCCGGGGACAATACCGATCGTGTGGTAATGGGGAATCGCGTCATTCATTTGCTGACAATAGTGTCAATTTGTTAAGATTGCGAGACATCAGTCCCTCGCTTCGTCGCAGCCGTCAGAAACTCAGGCCGCCTTTCGACCTTTTGAAAGGGCTTGTTTGGCAGGCGCCGCCTCGTCAATCGGCCCGGGCAACGCCTTGGGCATCGAATCCGTATAATGCCCGGCGGGCATGGCCTTTCCAAAAAGATACCCCTGAACCATCGAACAACCTTCACGGCGCAGCTCTTCAAGCTGGACGTCATCCTCTACGCCCTCGGCCAGCGTCACCATGCCCAAATTATTGGCAAGTCCAATCACTGCGCTGACGATTGCCCGGCAATCCTCGCGGCGCTCAAGGTCGCTCACAAAACTGCGATCGATCTTGATCTTGTCAAACGGGAAGGTCCGAAGATAATTGAGTGAGGAATAGCCAGTGCCGAAATCATCGAGCGCGATCTTGATGCCCAGGTCGCGTATCCGATGCAGAACCGTCATATTGGCTTCGCTGTCGTGCAACAGGACACCTTCTGTAATCTCAACCTCAAAGCGCGCAGGGTCAAGCCCGGTTTCGGCCAG
>JANLQV010000196.1:0-5101 GCA_031368025.1 Sphingomonadales bacterium
GGCCGCGTCTACAGCATTGCGCCCGCCGCCCGGCGGCATGATGGCCCGGAGATCTTCGCGTGTCGGCCCCGCCTCGATCGCTTCGCGGGCATTCTCGATCGCCGCGCGCATATGGGGCAAGTCATCACCCAGATAATAGACTCCTGCCGCCTCGCCACGCCCGCGATGATCCCCATCCTCAAGCGTAACGACGAGAACGTCTGCCGTCTTGAACACATAGCCGGAGATGCGAAACGGCTCGGCCAGCCGCAACGTTTCCGTTGCGACTGACAACGCAAGCCCGGGCATCAATAGCCCGCCGTCATGGCCAGCAATCCGAACGTCGAGGCAATGTAGAGGACAACCAGCGTGGAAAGCAGGATGAGCAAGCTCCACAGCCTGGCTGTCCAGCGACGCCCGTCCTTCCAGGTGAGCCAGGCGTTCCACCCCGTGATGCCGACAGCACCAACAAAAACGATAGCGCCCACGATCTGGAGCAACCACACCAGCCAATTTGCCTTGCTGCTGAGCATCTCGAGATTGGAGAAGGCCGAGATGATGAACGTTACCCAGCCGGCCAGGAGCCCGACCACGAGCAACGCCATAATCCGCGTTGCACGATAGGCTTTGAGCGCGTTGCCGTTGACGGCGATCGGTGCGGCGTAGCGCCGACGCGTAAACCACGCCACGGGCCAGAACAGGAAAGAGAGCGTGAGTACGCCGAGACTCACATAGAGCGCAGGTAGCAGCCAACCCGACGAGCGCGAGGGGGGCACCGGATCAAATACAGTAAAGGGCCCGAGCAATCCGTAGCTCCAGCGCACGACCTTGCCATCGACGACTTTGGCCGCGAGAAGGTCGTGTCCATAGCGTTCTCGCCAGACGAACGGCGCGATCTCGTCCCACTTGACCGGGGCGCCGCCGACACTGTGTATGCTGGCAATCATCAGTCCGCCCTTGTCGTCGAGCGAAACCTTGGTCTGGCCGAACAGGTTGAGCGCGTCGACGAAGTTCGAACCCGAACGTCGACTCCCCTGCCATAGCCCGACCATCAGCTTTGCGTGTTGGGCCGCAGTCTTTGTATCGACGCGGCCATCCTTGCCGATCGCAGGGAAATAGCGGTCGGCAAAATCGTTGAACAGCTGCAGCCGCACATAATGCGCTGCCCCTTCCTTGCCCGCGCTGTTAAACGAGACGTAAAACCCGACGCCTTCCTTTTCTAAAAGGTGGAGCGAGGTGTGGAAGTTTTCGGTGTCGCCAAGGTGCGCGATCACCTCGCGCCCATTGATATTGGTCTCGAAGAACCCAAGCTCCATACGGTTGAGCGGCGGGATCAGCGACATCGGATCAACCTTGTCGAGCGGGCTGTCGTGCATAACAGCGGCAGTTTCGGGTTTGAGGATGCCCTTACCGTTTTCGAGGTGTGCGATCATGAACTTGGCCATGTCCAAGCCCGAGGCCGAGAGCGCACCGGCGGGAGCTGGAACCACGACCTCAAAAGGTTTCGAAGGCTCAGACGCCCGCGGATAACCGATTGCCATCAGGGGGACGAGGGCCTTCGGCAAGGGTTGCCGGAAGGTCGCCGTCTTCATGTCAAGCGGCCCGAAAATATTCTTTTCGACATAATCATCAAATGGCATGCCCGAAACACGCTCGATCACATAGCCTGCAAGAGACGTGGCCCAGTTTGAATAGGCAGGCGTGGTGCCAGCCGCGAAAATGCGGTGCGGGACCCAGCGCTTGAGATAGGCATCGAGCGGGATCACGCCTTTGGGATCGTATGTGATCAGATCCTTCACCGCCTCCTCGAAGCCGGCGGTGTGCGTCATGATTTGCCGCATCGTGATCGGCTTGCCGTCCCGCGGCGGAATCTTGAAATCTAGATAGGTGTTGATGTCAGAGTCGAGGTCAATCTTGCCCGCCTCCACCTGCTGCATGACGGCCGTCCACGTGACGAGCTTCGAGACGGAGCCAGGGCGGAACAAGGTTTGAGCGGGATCGACAGGCTTGCGCTTGGCGATATCAGAATAGCCATAGCCTTTGGCGGCTATCACCTGTCCGTCCTTCACGACCGTGACCACAGCGCCAGCAATGTCACCTGAATGCAGCGCGTACGGCATGTAGCCGTCGAGCCAAGCGTCGACATCGGCGGCATTGAGAGCATGTTCGCCGGCCAGCGGCGGCGCGGCCGGGGCGGCCGGGGCGGCCGGGGCGGCCACCGCGGCTGGTGGAGACAGCGGCAAATTCGTTTCAAGTGGCGATTTTGCGATCGCCACGCCCGCTACGAGCGCCACGACGCCCGCCAATAATCCATTGATCCTCATGATTTCCTCCGCTTCCCCGTTGCCCGCGACGTCTTCTGCCGATAGACTCGCTTTTGTTCAGTTCGGGACAATGTTATCCTGATCAGAGAATTCGTCAATGGTTATGAAGGAGTTTTAAGTGCCGTCAAATCCTTCGACTCTTGGCACGTTATTGCGTGGACTACGCGCGCGGGAACGCTGGACCCTCAAGGAAATGAGCGCGCGAAGCGGAATACCGGTTTCAACCCTGTCCAAGATCGAGCATGACCGGCTAACGTTAACCTACGACAAACTTCAGTCTCTCGGTCAGCGACTCGGGCTTCGGATGTCGGAGCTTTTCGCCGAGAGCGGGGAGGACGCGTCCCAACCAATCACGGCGCGGCGTAGTCTCAGCGACATCAGCAAAGCCGTGCGGGTCGAGACGGCCAACTACGACTATTATTATTTATGCACCGAATTGCGTCGCAAGCGCATGGTGCCGGTTGTTACGCGCATTCGTGCGGGTTCCGCCGAGCAGTTTGGCGATCTCGTACGGCACAGCGGCGAGGAATTCATTTATGTCCTGAGCGGAAAGGTATCCGTTCAAACGGAATTCTATGATGAAGTGACACTTGGGGTGGGCCAAGCACTCTACATCGATTCGAGCATGGGCCATGCCTATTTGACTGCGGAAAATTGCGAGGAAGCAACCGTGCTGGGCGTAATGTCTAGTGCGGAGGAGGACCTTATGGAGTCACTGCTCAGCCTGCATGTTGATCAGCGGGTAGAAACCAAAGCGAAGAAATCAGCGACGCAAGACGGAGATTGTGAATAAACATAGGAACTACACTCCCTTCTGACGTGTCGTTGCGGGATGGGTACCCGGTCTGAGTCCTGGCCGAGATACGCGCAGTCTGCGCGCGCCGCGGCGTCCTGTTCATCGCCGACAAAGTGATGGCCGTCTGGGGCCGGACGGAGACGACACTCGTCTGCGATCAGGCCGACATCGTTCCCGACATTCATTGCCTTTCAAAGGGATTGACGGGCGGTGCCGTCCCGCTCGCGGTCACGATGGCGACGCCTGCGATATTCGACGGCGTTTACATCAAAACGACAAGGCGGGTGACTTCTGTCGACGAATGAAAATAGTTGAATGGGTTGGCTGGTTTTCGTGGGCGTGGCATGCCCCTGCCCAATCTCGAAGGGGGTCTCACCGCCAACCGGTGTAGTTGCTTTGACATCACCCTGCTGCAAGCCCGACCGGACCGGCACCGATAATCAGGACGTCGGTTTCGATTGCTACCATCAGTAGGGTTGACCCAGAGTCGCGAATGCTTTGGTCAGCAGCGCCACATTCTCGGATGGCGGATCGACGCGGCAGTGCTGCCAAGCGACGGGCGGCCCGTGGCGTGAACCTCGTCATCGATGCCGAGTTCGACCAATGCCATCGTCGCACGACCCGAGAACGCCAATGACGCACCCAGCGGCTCATGTGCCAGTTCGACGACATCGACTTTGACGCCTGCTTGTGCAAGCGCGATCGCGGCGTTCGACCGACATGTCGATAAACAGGTCATGGAGCCGTGCCCAGTCTTGGAGCTGGTTCTTGTACCATCGGTTGTTGGCGTGATGGTAGCTGATGAAAGCCTTGTGCATGGTGTAATCCCAAACCTACAAACATGATGACGATGATAGCGAAAACGATGGTGTCGTGGAAAACCAGCAACGTCAAAGACGGCCTCGATCCATGACAGGCCCTTGGAACGCGGCACATTGGCAATGCTCATCGAAAAATCAGTCTCTTTCTCGGGCCGCCGCGGTTCATATCGAACAAGCGCCACCTTTGGCAGGACATGAATGTAGGGCAGGTTTCGACGGCTCAATCTGAGCTACGGAACGACGGCTATGTTAGCGTTGCCGGACGCACAGGTCCGTCATTTAACGCGCCACCGTCATCTCGGTTCCGCGATGAGTCTCGTTACCCTGGACGCGATTTAATCCACCATTCGCACACGATAGTAACCCCAAGGCCTCAGCACCTTTGATTGCGGTGCAGAATTCCCCGTGCAAATTGGCGACGCTCATCGCATGCACCGTCTCGGCGTCGAATGTCGCGCCGCCTAGACCTGCGCGGTTGCCTGCCGCGCACGCATCGTGAACGAGATACATGTCATACCCCATATTGCCGCCGGCGCGCACCGTCGTTTCGACGCACATATTCGTGAAATAGCCGCACACCACGAGCCGGAAAATCCCGTCGCGGCGCAAGCTAAGGGCCAGCTCGGTACCCTCGAAGCCGCTGTTCACATCCTTGACGATCACGCGCTCTCCGGCAAGCGGTTCGAGCCCGGGCAAGGGTCTACCGCTCTCAAGCGAGAGTTTCAGCGGCGACAATGCCTCGCGGGAATCGTGCAGCGTAAAATAAATGGCCCGCCCTGCCCCGCGAAACGCCGCGAGCAACTCGGCAATCAGCTTTTCGGCCCCCGGATTGTTCCGGTGACCGCACGCCCCGCCCCAATGTGAATGGGCATTCACCCCGCGCTGTGCATCGATGACGAGCAAGGCTGTATCGCTTCCGAACTTTTCAATCATAAAAATCTTTCCCAGATTTAGGCGTAAGCCTCGCAAATTCGGCGCGTGGGTGCAAGTGCCCTAGCCGATCGGTCAACACACAACCGGAAGGGTCGAACGGTAGATTCGCTGTTAGAAATATTGTGCTAACTGCATCGGAGGCTAGCGGTCGTTCAAACTGGCATTGGGCGCCCTCATTCAGGAGGACGCTGGAAACGCCACGCTACCGCGTCGCAATTTTGCGAGCCGGACGCCTCCGCTAGCCAAGT
>JANLQV010000190.1:0-6071 GCA_031368025.1 Sphingomonadales bacterium
AAAGTGATCGTGACCAGGAAAGTATATTTGCGCCCCAGCCTGTCCCCCAGCACGCCGAACAACAGCGCGCCAAGCGGCCGCACCCCAAAACCGACGCCGAACACCGCAAGCGCCTTCAGGAACGCCGCGCTGTCGCTCCCCGCCGGGAAGAACAGCTTGCCGATCAGCGCCGCCAGCGTTCCATAGACGAAAAAATCATACCATTCGAAAACGGTGCCGAGCGAAGAGGCAATGATGACCAACCGGTCGCGCTTGATATCAACTTCGCCCGTATCCTTCATTTGCACCGTCCCCGCCTTTTTGCATCGTTGACACGCCTTTACCGGCAGTTATGCGCAAGGGACAAGCATGATCAAAAGGATAGTCATCGATGAAGTCACGCAGGCTCGGCAAAAGTGGCATTTACGTTTCGGATATCTGCATGGGGACGATGACCTTCGGCAACCAAGCGGATGAGGCCACGTCGCTTCGCATCCTCGATCGCTCGGTCGATGCCGGGATCAATTTCTTCGATGCGGCGGAAAATTATCCGGTCCCCCCCGATCCGAAATGGGCGGGGCGGACCGAGGAGATTGTCGGCAAATGGCTCTAGACCAAGGATCGCGATTCGGTGATCATCGCGACCAAGGTTTCGGGCCCGAGCCACGGCTGGATCAAATCGGCGCAGCGTGCGGGGATGACGGCGCTTGATCGGCACAATATCATCCGCGCGGTGGAGGACAGCCTGAAGCGGCTTCAGACCGACTATATCGATCTTTACCAAACGCACTGGCCCGATCACGGCACGGCCTATGAAGAGACAATGGACGCGCTCGATGAACTGATCCGCGCGGGCAAGGTGCGCGTGCTGGGCTGTTCGAACGAAACAAGCTGGGGCCTGATGAAGAGCCTGCAAGCGTCCGAGCGGCTGGGGGTCGCGCGCTATCACACGATCCAGAATAATTTCAGCCTCAACAATCGCCGCTTCGAAGATGAACTGGCGCAGGTCTGTCGTCATGAAGGGGTCAGCCTGATCCCCTATTCCCCGATCGGAGGCGGGGTGCTTTCGGGCAAATATCAAGGCGGCGCGACACCCGAAGGCGCGCGCTTTTCGAACTATATCAGCAAAGGCGGGCGGCACACGATCATGGCGCAGCGTTACGTCAACGAAAAATCTCTGGCCGCAACCGAACGCTTCATGGCCATCGCGGCAGAGGCCGGGATGTCGGTCGTGACGCTGGCCACGGCTTGGTCGAAACAGCATGATTTCGTCGCCTCGACGATTGTCGGCGTGACCAACGAAGAGCAACTCGACCCGATCTTCGCCGCGTCCGAACTCGTGCTGAGCGACGAAGTGATGAAGGCGTGCAACGCGGTGACGAAGGACATTCTCTACCCGATGGGGTAGCGGGGGCATCGAGGCAGCGTCCCCCAAACTCAATCTTGGCGGACAATGATGCAACGGGGACATCCAATAGGGCGTTCCCGACTGCGCCGACGATCATCCTTCCCCCAAAACCCTTCGCGCCTTTGCACCTGATACTGGAAGTGTCGCCTACTTCGCTACGAATGGGAGCGAGGAGTGATGAAGAACGATCCGCAGCTTGCCTTCCCCGTCGCGGACATAGCCCCAGGTCTTGTCGACCACGGTGACATTCCCTTTGCTGTCAGTGAGCGTCACATTACCCATCGATATGGCGCTGTTGCCGGTAATCAGGATGCCGGCATTGTCGATCTTGTAACTGCGCCAGTGCTTCAGGGCGAAGCCGCTGTCGCTGGGGTAGTTCGGATTGCCGCCGACAAAATAGGAGAGTGCTCCCTCACGGGTCGTGCGGAAAGTGGTGGGAGGCGCAGCCAAGGTCGGCTTGAACAGCACTGCGGGTTTTCCAGAGCGAGTAGAATATTCCGCCCAGAATGAGGGCAAAGGTCACCGCGAGGCTCATCACCGGCGGGAATTTGTCACCGTCCATGATGAAGTCTGACACGAAGATCTTCGATCCGATGAAGACCAGCACCAGCGCCAGCGCGTATTTGAGATAATGGAACCGGTGGACCATCGCCGCGAGCGCGAAATACAGTGCGCGCAGACCCAGGATCGCCATGATGTTCGAGGTATAAACGATGAAGGTGTCAGTGGTGATGGCGAAGATGGCGGGCACACTATCGACCGCGAACACGAGATCGGCCAGGTTTATAACGACCAGAGCTAGAAACAAGGGCGTTGCCGCCCGCACCAGTTTTCCGGTTTTCTCATCAGGCACCTTCACAAAGAAATGCTGTTTGTGCAGTTCCTTCGTCACAGACATGTGCGTGGAGATGAACTTGACTACCGGGTTCTTGGCGACGTCCGTTTCCTGATCGCCGGTGAACAGCATTTTGATGCCGGTCGCGATCAGGAAGGCGGCGAAGATATAGAGCGCCCAATAATATTCCTGCACGATTGCGGCGCCCGCCGCGATCATGATGCCGCGCAGAAAGATAACGGCGATGATGCCCCACAAAAGTGCCCGATACTGGTACTTCCGGGGTATCGCGAAATAGGTGAATATCAGGCTGATCACGAAGACATTGTCGATGGACAGCGCCTTTTCGATGAAGAAGCCGGTATAATATTGCATCCCGCTCTCGGCACCTTTTTGGAGCCAGACCCAGGCGCCGAAGGCAAGCGCGATGCTGATGTAGAAAACTGACAGCTTCAAGCTCTCGCCGATGCCCATTTCGCGGTCTTCCTTGTGCAATACGCCAAGGTCGAACGCAGTAAGCGTGACGACTAATCCGAGAAAGGATAGCCAGAACCAGACCGGTGTTCCCAGCCAGTCCATTATGAGAAATTCCATGCGTCGGTTCCGATCTCAGTGTCGATTGTCGTGCTGTTTGGCCTTCATCCAACACCACGAATGATTCCTCGGCGCTGAAGGAATCAGAAGCAGGTTTGTGCAAATGCCGTCGCCGATAGATATCGGCGACAGTGATTGTTAATCGAACAGCTCAGACAGAAACGACTTCTTACGCTTGCCGTGTCGATAGTGACCGTCGTCGTCATAGTCTCTCGAACGCTCGCTCCAACCTGGCGGCTCGGATTCACGGCGATTCGGTGCCGCAACTTCCGCGCTGCGCTCAATGATCTTGTCCAACTCTCCACGGTCGAGCCACACGCCGCGACAGGTCGGGCAATAGTCGATTTCGACGCCTTGGCGATCGGACAAAGTCAGCCCGGTCTTGCAAATCGGACATGGCATGACGGCGACAGATTCTGCGTTTCGCATGGCCTAAGCCATTTCAAATTGGCGGACGGATGCAAGCCGAGCCAAGCGATCCTTGATCGCGAGCCTGAGCTTTTTCAGCCGCAACAGCCGCCATACGTCTGGGAAGCGACGCTTGTGCTCGCGACGCACCTCGGCATCCAGCTTGCTGTGGAGCACGAGCAGTCGGTAACTCAACGCGTTCATTGTTTCTCTCCAATCGATGGTTGAATAGATGGATTAACAATCGAACCAATCACAACGCAGTCCCATTGAGGGTATGGACGTCATTGGATTGGCTCGATGCGGCTCGACATCGCGGCTGTTGGGATAAAACAGCCGCCAGAGGGACCCGGCCCGCAGAAACCAATCTAGGCTTGCCAGTGATAGTCCACCAATCGAATTTTATGCCGTGGGCAATAGCTACAGACTATTGCTGCGCCTTGAGGTCGGTAAGCGATTCACCCGATTACGGCGCGGGCCTCATCCTGAATTCGCTTAGCTATCGCCCGATAGGCGTCGCCGTAAGCAGCGCCTGAACGCCACGCCGCAGCGATGCTACGCGTGTATTCCCAGCCCTGGGGCTCGAGCACGTCGATGCCCGCACGGCCTCCAACGTCCGATCGGATGTAAAACTCTGGGAGAACAGCAAGCCCCAGCCCTGAACTCGCCATCTGATGGATGCTGTCCAGGCTTGTGCCTTCATAGTCTCGCATCAGGTCCATGCCGAGTTCGGCGCAGATCGCAGCCACTTGGTGATGCAGGTGGTGGGTCCTGGCGATGCTGAGAACCTGCACGCCTTTCAGGTCCACGAGGCTAAGCCTCGAGCGCATGGCAAGCGGATGATCAGGAGGTGCAACCAGGAACAATCGCTCGCGAAACAAGGGTTCTACTTCAAGATCGCTGCCCTCGATCGGAAGCGGTCCAAGCAGCATGTCAAGCGCGCCCCGCGAGAGCGCGAGCGCCTGTTCTTCGGGTATGCCCTCCCTGATATGAAGCCTGAGGTCAGGCTGTTCTCGATGAAGGGCGGCAATGATCGGAGGCATCAGATATGGCCCCAGTGTGGGCGTCACGCCGAAACGGACTGTCCCCGCGAGATTTTCGCCAGCCCGCTGCGCGAGATCGCGAATGTCCTGCACCTCAATCACCAGACGTCTAGCCCGCGCGGTGATCTCGCGGCCGATCGGAGTCAACTCCGCCCCCGAGGTTCTTCGTTCGATCAAAGCAACCCCGAGTCGATCCTCCAGCGCTCGTATTTGCTGGCTGAGGGTGGGTTGCGAGACATGGCAGGAGTCCGCCGCGCGACGGAAATTATGGAGGTCAGCCACGGCGACGAGATATTCTAGCTGACGCAGTGTTGGCATTCAATGTCTCCAAGAGACGATAGCCTATTCCTATCACATTCTTCAAATATTATCGAACAAATTTAGCCTACGCTTTGTATTGGAGTACTCTACCAGAAGCTTGACGCTGCTAAGCGTTATGTCAGGCAGAGGGCGGAGGCCCGGAAGTTGCGGTAACAGTTTACCTAACCCCCAAACTCAATCGTGGCGGACATTGATGCAACGGGGACACCCAATAGAGTATCCCCTACTATCCGTGCGTTCACTCCACCGTCACCGACTTCGCCAGATTCCTCGGCTGATCCACATCCGTCCCCTTCGCACAAGCCACGTGATAGGCCAGCAACTGGATCGGCACGGCGTAAACCAGCGGCGCGATCAGGGGGTGGACTGTCGGCATCTCGATCGTCGCTTTGGCGTCGCTGCCTGCTGAGGCCAGCCCTTCGGCATCGGAGATCAGCACGACCTGCGCGCCGCGCGCCATGGCTTCCTGCATGTTGCTGACGGTCTTTTCGAACAGCGGCCCGGCTGGCGCGATCACGATCAGCGGCACCTTGTCGTCGATGAGGGCGATCGGGCCGTGCTTCATTTCGCCCGACGCATAGCCCTCCGCGTGGATATAGCTGATTTCCTTGAGCTTGAGCGCGCCTTCGAGCGCCATCGGATAATCGACCCCGCGCCCCAGATAGAGCACGTCGCGGGCCTCCGCGATGGTGTGCGCCATCTTCTGGATGTCCTCATCATGGGAAAGCGCGGCGTTCATCGCGGCGGGTGCCTCGGTCAAATGCTTGACGATCTCGCGCTCCTCCTCCGCCGTCATTCGGCCCTTCGCGCGGGCGAGGTTGACCGAGAGCGCGGCCATCACCGCCAATTGGCAAGTGAACGCCTTGGTCGAAGCGACGCCGATTTCCGGCCCGGCATGGGTGGGGAGCAGCAGATCGACTTCGCGCGCCATCGAACTGGTCGGCACATTGATGATGCCGGCCGTGGTGACGCCATTCTCCTTCATGTGACGCAGCGCGGCGAGCGTATCGGCGGTCTCCCCCGATTGTGAGACGACGACGCCGAGCACTTTGCCGGTCAGCACCGGATCGCGGTAGCGGAACTCCGACGCGACATCGACATCGACCGGCAGCCGGGCCATTTGCTCGATCCAGTATTTGCCGATCATCCCGACATAAGACGCGGTGCCGCAGGCGACGATCACGACGCGCTCGATCTCCGACAGGTCGAAATCCATTTGCGGCATCGCGACCTGCATCTCCAGCGGGCGGATATAGCTTTGCAGCGTCTGCGCCACGACGACCGGCTGTTCGTAGATTTCCTTCTGCATGAAGTGGCGGTGATTGCCCTTGTCGATCAGCGCGCCGGATGCGCCCGACATCACGGTGGGGCGAGTAACGGGATTGTTCTCGCGGTCGAATATCTCGACGCTGTCGCGGCCGACCACAACCCAATCGCCTTCTTCGAGATAGGCGATCCTCTGCGTCAGCGGGGCGAGCGCCAG
>JANLQV010000226.1:0-10357 GCA_031368025.1 Sphingomonadales bacterium
CGAATTCTTTGCCCAGATCCACCAGCTCATTCATGGCGGGCGGAACCCTTCGCTGCGGGCGCCCGCGACAGTCGACGCACTGACGGCTTTGGCCGCTGCCGGGCAGGTTGGAACTGAAGATGCCAGGACACTGATCAATGCATACCGGCTCTACCGGACGATCGAACACCGGCTCCAGATGGTCGATGACCAGCAGACCCACGCCCTTCCCAGACAGGCCGAAGCGCTCGATAGCGTCGCGCGCCTGCATGGGCTTGCCGATGGCGCGGCCCTGCTTGGCCTGCTTGAACCGCATGTGACGGCGGTGGGGCTTCTCTATGACGGGCTCGACGCGGGCCGGTCCGAAGCGCTGCCGCAGCGCGAGGCGGCGCTGGAAACGATGCTCGCGGCTGCCGGATTCGATGATCCCGTGCCTGTTGCCCAGCGCATCAGCAGTTGGCGCAGCGGGCAGGCGCGCGCGCTGCGCAGTCCGGCAGCGCAGGACGCGCTCGAGGCCGTACTCCCCACGCTGATTCCTGCCCTTTCCGGTGCGCCAGATCCGATCTCGGCGGTGAACCGGCTCGACGGGCTGATTGACCGGTTGCCCAGCGCGATCAACCTGTTTCGCCTGTTGGAGGCGCGCCCGCCGCTGCTGCGCGTGTTGACCGATATCCTGTGCAACGCTCCGACGCTCGCGCTTGATCTTTCGCGTCGCGCCGCGCTGCTCGACGGGTTGATCGATGCCAGTGCCTTCGACGTTCCGGGGGGTGTGGATGAGATTGCGGAACGGTTGCGAAGCGATGACGCAAAGGCCGGAATCGAGGAACGGCTCGACCGGGTCCGGCACGTGGTGGGGGAGTTGCGGTTTGCGCTGGGCGTGCAGGTTATCGTCGGCGCGAGCGATCCCATCATTGTTGCTGCGGGCTATGCTCGTCTAGCCGAAGCGGCGATCCGGGTGGTGGGCGAAACCGTGACTGCCGAATTCGAAGCAGCGCATGGCAAGGTGCCGGGATCGGAACTCGTCATCCTCGCGCTGGGGCGAATGGGCGGCGGCGAATTGACCCACGCCTCCGATCTTGACCTGATCTATCTGTTCACCGGCGATTTCGCGTCTGAATCGGATGGCCTCAAACCATTGGGTGCCACTCATTATTTCAATCGGCTGGCCCAGCGTGTGACTGCCGGGCTTTCGGTCGCGACGGCGGCGGGAGCGCTTTACGAGATTGATACGCGGCTCAGGCCTTCGGGCGCGCAAGGGCCGCTTGTCGTGTCGCTCGACAGTTTTGAGCGATACCAGCGCGAAGAGGCCTGGACGTGGGAGCATATGGCGCTGACCCGCGCACGTCTCGTGTTCGGTTCGTCACCGGCGCGCGTCGCCACTCAGGCGATCATCGATGCCGAGCTGAACCGGCCGCGAGACCCGCAACGCCTGATCGCAGACGCCGCCAAGATGCGCCGCGATATCGCTGAACACAAACCCCCAAAAGGGCCATTGGATGTGAAGCTGTGCGAAGGCGGGCTGGTCGATCTGGAATTTGCCGTTCATGTCATCCAACTCACGCATCGGACAGGGCTCGACCCGCACCTTGGGGCAGCGATCGCGGGGCTGGTCACCGCCGGATTGCTCGCGCCCGGGATGTCCAGCGCATACCGGCTGCTGACGCGGCTGCTCGTCACCGTGCGACTGGTTGCCCCGGACTTGCAAGCCCCGTCCGACCTGGTTTGCGCGCTCATCGCGCGCGCCTGCGACCAGCCTGACTGGCCCAGCCTGCTTGCAGCACTGGGCGCGGTGCGGCAGGGGGTATCTGAAGTCTGGCAGGGAATTTCCGCTGCCTCAAACGGAGGTTGACCATGCTGAACCCGGGCGATGATGCACCAAACGTCTCTTTTGCGGCCATTGACGGCGGCACGGGCGGGATTGCGGATCACAAGGGGCGCAAGCTGGTGCTCTATTTCTACCCAAAGGACGATACGACCGGCTGTACCAGAGAGGCGCAGGATTTTACGGAACTTTCAGCAGATTTCGCATCGGCCGGCGTAGATATTGTCGGCATCTCGAAGGATTCGGTCAAAAGCCATGCCAAATTCATTGGCAAGTTCGGCCTGAAGGTTACGCTGGGCAGCGATGAAAGCGGGGAAGTCTGCGAAGCATTCGGCGTCTGGGTCGAAAAATCCATGTATGGCCGCAACTATATGGGCATCGAACGCGCCACCTTCCTGATCGGCGGCGATGGCAAGATCGTGCGGATCTGGCGCAAGGTGAAAGTCGCAGGCCACGCAACAGAAGTGCTGGAGGCGGCCAAGGCGCTTTAGGCATGGGCGCGGGGGTATCGGCATTCCTGATCGTCGTGGCTTTCCTGACCGCGACGCTTTCGGGCATATTCGGGATGGCGGGCGGCCTGGTGCTGATGGGGGCGCTGGCATTTGTCCTTCCGGTTTCGGCAGCCTTTGTCACGCACGGGATATTGCAACTGGTGGCCAATGGCTGGCGCGCCGTGCTTCATCGACAGCATGTGAACTGGCGGATCATTGCCAACTATGCCGTAGCCTCTGCCGCAGCGGGTGGGCTGATTGCGCTGATTGCCTTTGCCCCTTCGCGACCCGTGCTGTTCTTGTTGCTCGGGCTGGTGCCGATGCTGGTCTGGCTCCCGAAAAGCTGGATCCAGCTCGACGCGTCAAGAGCGCCGCATGCTATGATCTCGGGCTTTCTCGTGACGCTGGTCAACCTGACCGCGGGCGTCGCCGGGCCCCTGCTCGACATTTTCTTTGTCCGCACCGCGCTCACCCGCCACCAGATCGTCGCCACCAAGGCCGCGACCCAAGTGTTCAGCCATCTTGCCAAGATCATCGTCTACGGTGCGCCGTTGCTGGCGGCGCCCAAGGGCGTGCTTCCGCCCTGGTGGTTATTCGGATTGGCCATTCCAGCCTCAATGCTCGGGACCGCGGCGGGTGGCTGGGTGCTTGACCGGATCAGCGATGTTGACTTCAAGCGCTGCACCGCGTGGATCGTGACTGGCGTCGGGCTGGTGTATCTGTTCAAGGCGGCACAGCTCATCCTGTGATCAGCGTCGCCGCCGCAATCCGCACCGTCCTCCTGACCGCCGATCCGCGTGCCAAGACCATGCTTGCCCGCTCAGTGGCCCGCGACTGGCGGATGGGGCGATTGGGCCATACCTTTGATGTTTCGATGCCGGATCGACCCGCCCGGCCCGCCCGGCCACAGCTTCTCGCGCCTAACCGGATGCCCCGCCGTCGGGGCGGATCGGCCGCGAGCCGGATCGCCATGCTCCACGCCTTTGCGCATATCGAGTTCGTCGCGATTGACCTCGCCTTTGATGCGGCTGGACGTTTCGGTGCAGGCCAGCCCCCGGAATTTGTTTCGGACTGGCTGTCGGTCGGCGCCGATGAAGCGATGCATTTTGCCCTGCTCGCGCGGCGATTGGCGGCAATGGGGAGCCATTATGGCGCGCTTCCGGCGCATGACGGATTGTGGGAAGCTGCGGCTGCGACGGCGCATGACCTGCTTGCCCGACTCGCGATCGTTCCGATGGTGCTTGAAGCGCGCGGCCTTGACGTCAGCCCGGCCACGATTTCACGGTTTCAGGCGATGGGCGATCCTCAGAGTGCCGCCATTCTTGCCCGAATCTATGCCGACGAGATTCGTCACGTCGGGATAGGGTCGCGCTGGTTCAGGGCGCTGTGCGAATCGTCTGAAAGTGACGTCATCGGTCAGTGGCAAGCCCTGGTCCGGAAGCACTTTCGGGGCATGTTAAAGCCTCCATTCAACGACTCGGCCCGCTCAAAAGCCGGTCTGCCCCGCGAATTTTACACTTCGCTTGCGCCCCGCGGAACGCTGCCCCAGTGATCTGCATCACATAGCGCGTCGGGTCGTAGCGGCGCTTCCGAATTTCGGGTCGTCGGGGGAATGATGGGTTCTTTGCTGCTATCGAACGGGTCTGGACTGTTGCCCAAACTCCGTCAGGCGTTTCGCGCCAGAGAATTGTTCATGCATGATGGAAGCGCGATGCGCCGCATTCATGTTTCGGGCCGCACGCAGATTGTTTTTGCTTTCGCTACTTTCGTGACCTTTGCCATAACCGCTTTCGGCGTCATGCAATTCGCCTTGGGTGCGTCGGCGATGTCGGGCGCGATTGCCAGCTTCGCTTCGCGCCAGGCCGAAGTGGCCATGATGGAAAACCGCGTCGAAGCGCTTCAGTCCGAAGTCTCCGCCATCCGCGTCTCCGCAAAGCAACATGCGGCGCGGCTTGAAGCACGTCAGGCGTTCCTGGCCGCGATGCTCAAGGGCGAGGGCGATCCTGCAAAGCTTGCCGCCATGCTCCCCGCCGATGCGCGGTCGGTGGATGCTGAGATTGCTGCCGCCTTTGGTGAAGTCGAGCATGATCAGGTCGCAATGGCAACGATCGTTCGCGCATCGACCGAAGCACGTTACACTCAAACCGCCCAGATGGTCGCCCGCCTTGGCTTGTCGCCCGCGCGACTTGGCAATGCCAGCATGACAGGCGTTGGCGGTCCGTATGAACCCGTTCCCGCCGGCACAAAGGTTTTGCAAGTCAAGGACGGACAGGCCGATCCGCAGTTCCGTGCACTGTTCAATAGCTGGAAGCGGCTTGACCAGTTACAGGCTGGCATCGTTGCGATCCCGTCGATGCGCCCGGTCCAGAGCCTGACGTTCACGAGCAATTTCGGCATTCGCACCGACCCCTTTCGTGGCGGTGCTGCGATGCATGCGGGTGTCGATATTCCGGGTGCGTATGCAACGCCGATTTATGCCACGGCTGATGCCGTTGTTGGTCGCGCCGGGTGGGCTGGTGGCTATGGCAATCTCGTCGAACTCGAGCATGGCCGCGGAATTCAGACCCGCTATGGCCATCTTTCCGCGTTCCTCGTGACGCCCGGCATGCGCGTGAAGCGTGGCCAGTTGATCGCACTGATGGGCTCGACCGGTCGCTCGACCGGCACGCATCTTCATTACGAAGTCCGCATCGATGGCCATGCCGTCAACCCGGTCCCTTTTCTCCAGACCTCCGACTATCTCGTGGCGATGCAGCGCCGCAATGGCGCGACCAAGGTCGCCGTGGGCGGCCCCCTGGATACCGGCGCGAAATAAGCATTTCTGCTGCGCCGGTTGCGGCGGAGCGCCTTCACGCCTATCTTTAGTCCCATGAGCGTTACGCTTTCCCAAAGTGCCGCCGCGCGCGTGGCGTGGATTGCCCAGAGACAGGGCAAGGCGGCGATCCTGCGCCTGTCGGTGGAAGGCGGGGGCTGTTCGGGCTTCCAGTATCGCTATGGCCTTGCCGACGCGATTGAGGCTGACGATATCGTGACTGAGCGCGGCGATGTGCGATTGGTCGTCGATCCAATGAGCCTTGACCTGATCGAGGGCTCCGAAGTCGATTTCGTCGAATCGCTGGGCGGATCGGCCTTCCGCATCACCAACCCGCAGGCGTCCTCGGGCTGTGGCTGCGGAGCGAGCTTTTCAGTCTAGAAGGGATGGCAAAACAAGTGGACACCGGTTTTTCGTTCGACATCCCGACCGCCAGATAAATGCGGATTGCCACGTATAACGTCAACGGGATCAAGGCGCGTCTTCCGCGCCTGATCGAATGGCTGGACGAGACGCAACCCGATGTGGTTTGCCTCCAGGAATTGAAATCGAGCGATGAAACGCTGCCCATAGCCGATATCGAAGCGGCGGGGTATCGCGGCGTCTGGCACGGACAGAAGGGCTTTAACGGCGTCGCCATATTGTCGCGCGGCGAACCGCCCATTGAAACGCAAAAGGGCCTCGATGGTGAGCCCGAGGATGAGCACAGCCGCTATATCGAGGCCGATATTATGGGCGTGCGCATCGCCAGCATCTATCTGCCCAATGGCAATCCGCAGCCTGGGCCGAAGTTCGATTTCAAATTGCGCTGGTTCGAGCGGCTCACGAAGCGGGCAAAGGCTTTGATGGAACTCGAAATTCCGGTTGTGCTGGCAGGCGATTACAATGTGATCCCGACCGATGCCGACATCGCTAATCCGCGGTCTATGCTGGACGATGCCCTGATGCAGCCCGAAAGCCGCGCTTCATTTCGCAGGCTGTCGGCACTGGGGCTGACTGACGCCTTGCGCGCGCGCCATCCGACGGGGCCGTTATGGACCTATTGGGATTATCAGGCGGGCGGCTGGCAACGCGATGCCGGTTTCCGCATCGATCACTTGATGCTCTCACCCGAAGCGGCGGACAGGCTCGTCGATGCCGGCGTCGACAAGGAGCATCGCGGGCGCGAAAAAGCCAGCGATCATGCCGCAACCTGGATTGAACTCGATTAGACGAGCTGTTCGGCCAGTGCCGCTGCCGCCTTGTCAAAACCACGCCACGCCGCTGCCGCCAGCGCGCCGCCCACGCTGATCCGGCGCACACCAAGCGCGGCCAGATCGGCGACGCGCATTTCGGGGTTCATGATGAGGACGTTGACGGGCATTGGCGCAACGGCCTTTACCGTTGCCGCGATCTCGTCCGGATCGGTCATCCCCGGCGCGAACAGGCAATCCGCCCCGGCGGCGGCAAAGGCGGTCAGCCGCTCGATAGCGAAATCGATATTCCTGATCCCGTTAAGATAGGCTTCTGTCCGCGCCACCAGCATCACATCCTGCCCCGATGCATCGATTGCTGCGCGGGCCGCCGCAATCCGCGCGACGGCATCTTCAAGCGGATAAAGGCCGTCGCCCCATTGATCTTCAATCGATAGCCCGGCGATACCGGTCTCGATTGCCCGCTGCACATTGGCGGCAACCCGTTCGGGCGTATCGGCAAAGCCGCTTTCGAAATCGGCATTCACCGGCAGATCGGTCGCAGCGCACAGGCGCGCCAGATGGTCGAGGATTTGTTCAAGGGTGATCTCGTGATCGGTCAGGCCCAGCGTCCAGGCGGCAGCCGAACTGGACGAAGCCAACGCCTTGAAACCAAGCTTTTCAAGTCGCTTTGCGCTCCCGGCATCCCAGGGGTTGGGCAGGATGAAACAACCCCGCTCATGGAGCCCGCGGAATGTGGCACGACGTTCTGCTAAGTCCCTCATCACAGCGTTTTTTCATAAATGCGATAGGTCTTGTCAACCGATCCACCGACAGCTTCGCCCACCGAGCGCATCGGGCCATTGCTGGCAAGCACCCAGCCAAAATCGCCATGAGTTGCGCCGTAGACGCTGACGGCGGAACGGCGGATATACTCGATCAACATAAAGGCCAGCTGGCTGGCCATGCGGCTGGACTGGAGCCGCTTGACCACGCCCATCAATGGCACGCGCATCGTCCGCACTTTGGGCGCCCGCAACCACCACAGCAGCTTGATCCAGTTGAATGGGAATAGCGCGCCGTTGAAGGTTTTGATCTTTTCGTTGAGATCGGGAAGCGTCATCATGAAGGCAACCGGCTCCCCATCGACTTCGGCGATCCGGATCAGGTCTTCATAGACGATCGGTTTGAGCTTCTTGCCCGCATAGGCGATCTCGGCCTGGGTGAACGGCACAAACCCCCAATTGTCGCTCCACGCGTCGTTGAGGATGCCGATAATCAGTGCCGCTTCGGCGTCGAAATGGCGCTTGTTGACGGTCCGGATGCGAATGCGGGCGTTGCGCTCACCCACAGCGACGATCCGGTTCGTCAGTTCGGGAAAGCCCTCGGCGATGGGCAGCGCATAATTGAGCAGGTCTTGCACGCCGGCATAGCCAGCGGCTTCGATCCATGCGCCATAGCGCGCACTGTTAAAGCCCATCATCACGGTTGGTGCCCGTTCAAAACCGCTCACCAGAAGGCCGGGTTCATCCCATACCGACAGGCTGATCGGGCCGAGCGAACGCGTCATTTTCCGGGCCCGCAGCCAGTCTTCCGCGGCGGTCATCAGTGCGGCAGCGGTCTCGGCATCCTCGGCTTCGAACAACCCCCAATTGCCGACGCCTGGCCCCATGCCCTGTTCGGGCGGCTGTTTCAGTGCAAGATGGTCGATATGAGCTGAAATGCGCCCGACCGCCCGGCCATCGCGTTCGGCGAGATAGAGCTGCATTTCGGCATGTTCGAACCAGGGATTCTTGCCCGGTGTAATCAGACTGTGCACTTCGCCTTTCAGGGGCGGCACCCAATTGGCGTCGTTTGCGTAAAGGCGAAAGGGCAGGTCAACAAAAGCATTGCGGTCTGCCCTCGATGCAACCGGGCGGATGGTAAGAGTATCTTGCGCCACGGGCGTCTCCTTTGCAGTCGCTATACGATATTCCTTCAGAGGCGGGAATCCCCAAGTGATACAGATGTCGGGCGTTGATTGGATGCGCCATCATCCTGCCACTTTATTCTGGTCAAGACTGAGTACGATGAACTCAGCCTCTCTCCCTTCCGACAGCGTGACCGTGCTGCGCGAAACCACTGCTACCAACCCTCGCGTGGCAGACGACATGGCGATGATCCGTGCGGCGGCCGAACTGACCCGCGATCTGAATGCGCCGAATCCGCGCCTCTACTGGGCGGATTTTCTGGCCTCTGCGGCGCTTGGTTATGCCGGGTTGTTCGTGGCAATCATGGCCGTTTCGTTGCCGGTGGCGCTCGGCGCTGCAGCGGTTGCGATCCTCGCGCTCTATCGCGCGGGGAGCTTCATTCACGAACTGACGCATATCAAGCATGCCGCCGTGCCCGGTTTCCGGCTCGGCTGGAATGCGATTGCCGGGATTCCCCTGATGGTCCCGTCATTCATGTATGAAGGCATCCATAATCTTCATCACGCCCGGACGCGGTATGGCACGGCGGAGGATCCGGAATATCTGCCGTTGGCGCTGATGAAGCCGTGGACGGTTCCGCTGTTCGTGATCGTGGCCGCGCTTGGTCCGGTCGCGCTTCTGTTTCGCTACGCTGTGCTTGCCCCGCTTTCGGCCCTGATCCCGCCGCTCCGCACTGTAGTTGTCGAGCGTTATTCGGGGCTGGTCATCAACCCCGCATTTCGCCGCCGCCCGCCCGAAGGGGATGCCCGGCGGCAATGGCTCTGGCTTGAAGCCGCAACGAGTCTTTGGGCGATCGGATTGCTCGCAGCGGTTGGCGCCGGTCTCGTTCCGGTGCGCGGTTTCCTCATTTTCCTGGGCATAGCCTCAGGCGTTGTCGTGCTGAACCAGATCCGCACCCTCGTCGCACACTTATGGGAAAATGAGGGCGAAGTGATGAATGTGACGTCGCAGTTCCTCGACAGCGTCAACGTGCCTCCGCCTGCCTTGCTGCCGGCGCTCTGGGCTCCGGTGGGCCTGCGCTATCATGCCATCCACCACCTCCTGCCAGGGGTGCCCTATCATGCGCTGGGCGAAGCCCATCGGCGGTTGAGTGCCGCGCTGACACCCGAATCGACCTATTATCGGGCCAATTACAAGAGTCTTCCCGGCCTCATCGTCCGGCTCGTCGGCAATACTGCCAAGCACGGGTAACGCTATTCCTCGGTTTGGATCAGGACTGCTTCGCCGATAAAAAGGAACAGAAAGAACGGGCCCCAAGCCGCGAGAAGCGGCGGATAAGCACCCAGATTGCCCATGGCAAGGCCGAAATTATCGGCCACGAAATAGGTAAAGCCAAGCCCCATGCCGATCACAGCGCGGACGAATAGTCTGCCCGAACGGGCAACGCCAAACGCCGCGACGGCCCCCAGCAGCGGCATCAAAATGGTCGAAAGCGGGCGCGCAATCTTGTGCCACAATCCGGCCTCAAGTGCGCCGGTCGGCCGGCCGGCTTCGCGCAAATCGTCAATCGCATTCCACAGGCCGTGGAACGAAAGCCCGTCAGCATTGACGCTGGCCAGGGTAAACTGATCGGGCCGCACTCCGCTGCCCACCTTCACACTGCCCAGCCCTGTTTCAACCCCGCGACCGACATCGAACCTGCGGGCATTGAAGAGCATCCACCCGCCACCCTGCGGGATAGCTTTGGGCGCGCGCACAATGGCCATGAGCGATCCACCGGCGCGGTTGTAGATGGTTACATCCAAAAGCCGGGTGGCCCCGCCATGCCCGGTCACATCGCCGACATGGATCAGGTGATCGCCATCGCGCACCCAGACATCGCTCTGGCTTTTGCGATCCATTGGAATGGGGCCGAAATTCACCTTTTCCCAACGGGTGAGCGTCGCGCTGGCCCGCGAGACGATCCGGTCATTAAAGGCAAAGGAGACTAGCGCGACGCCAAACGCCGCCACGATCAGGGGGGCCAGCACCTGATGCGCCGAAAGCCCGGCTGCCTTCATCGAAATCACTTCGCTGTTCTGATTAAGGGTGGCGAGCGTGATCAATGTCCCCAGCAAAATCGAAAAAGGCAGGAGGAACGCGACGATCTGCGGTGCACGGAGCGTCAGATA
>JANLQV010000231.1:0-4236 GCA_031368025.1 Sphingomonadales bacterium
CCAGGAACTCCCCCGCGCCGATCGCGTCGAGGATTCGGCTGGCCGCAACATCTGCGGTAAGCCCTGCTTGTCCTTCGGGTCGCTCATTGACGGTGCGCGGGCCGCCGAAACGCTCATGACGCGTGCGCAAGGGATTCCACATATCGGTCGCGACCAACGCCGGGCAGATGATTGAGACATTGACCGGTGTTTCGGCAAGATCGCGCCGCAAAGTTTCCGCAAAACCGAGCACGGCATGTTTCGAGATCGTGTAGATTGAGGCCTGCCCGCCGCGGTGCGGAAGGCCGAGCGAATGTTCCGACCCCGTCACGACGAATCGCGATGGAGCTTTCTGGGCGATCATGCGCGGAACGAACGCGCGGGACAGCCAGATCGGGCCCATCAGGTTGACGGCCAGCACCCAGTCGATGTTGCGTTGCGGCGTCGTGTAGATGGGCCCGCCCGCGCCAACACCTGCGTTTGCAAAGACGGCATCGATTGAACCGAAAAGACTGAAGGCATGATCTGCCAGCGCCATGATGCTGGCTTCATCCGCCTGATCGACCGGCATGGCGCTGGCAGCATCGCCGATCTCCAGCGCAGCCGCCGCAGCGCGTTCGAACTCGATATCGGCCAGGATGACGCGGGCGCCTCGCGCTGCCAGACATTTGGCGAGGCCAAGCCCAATGCCTGATGCCGCTCCGGTGATGACTGCGGTCCGGATCATGCTTCTTTCCTCCAAATCTTTGCTACAACGAACATGCCACCGATTTGATCTTCATGCCAATGTGACGCACATTGGCCCGACTCGCCATATCCGGGGTCGAAGGAGAGACAATGACCAGCGTTCACGATTTCACGGTGAAGAAACCCGACGGCACCGAGCAGAAACTGTCCGACTTTGCGGGCAAGCCGATGCTCATCGTCAACACGGCCTCAAAATGTGGATTTACTCCGCAATATGAAGGGCTTGAGGCACTGCACCGTGAATTTGGCGACAAGGTCGAGATCATTGCATTCCCGTGCAACCAGTTCGGTGCGCAGGAGCCGGGCAATGCCGAGGAAATCGCGAACTTCTGTTCGCTGACCTATGACGTAACCTTCCCGATGATGGGCAAGATCGAGGTCAATGGCGACGGCGCCGACCCGCTCTACAAGCATCTGAAGAAGGAAAAGCCCGGCCTGTTGGGGCTCCAGTCGATCAAGTGGAATTTCACCAAATTCCTTGTCGACAAAAAGGGCAAGGTCGTCTCGCGCCACGCGCCAACCGAAAAGCCGGAAAGCCTCAAGGGCGATATCGCCAAGCTGATCTGAACTGACAGCCTATCGTTTGAATTCCTGTGTTGGTCGAACAATGGTCGCGACAATGATCGTCGCGGCTTAGCCCTCGTGCATGGCCAGCTTGGGGACGTCATCATGAAATCATTTCATTTATCCGTTCTTGGCGCATTTATGCTGGCCGCTCCGCTCGTCGCTCAAACCCCAGTTGCAATGCCGACGCCGCAGCTTTCGGCCTGCGCAACGCCGGAACACCGTCAGTTCGATTTCTGGGTGGGAGAATGGAATGTTTTTCCGACCGGCAAGGATGTGCAAGTTGCCACCAGCCGGATCGAAAAACTCTATGGCGGTTGCGCCCTGCGCGAGAGCTGGATGCCCAAAAGCCAGCAGGACGGCGGGAGCCTCAACGGCTATGATACTCGTGACAAGGTTTGGCGCCAGACCTGGCTGGATTCCAGCGGCGCAATTGTGGTTTTTACAGGCGGACTTGAGGGGGCAGCAATGGTGCTGACCGGCTTGTGGCGGGACGTCAACGGCCCCGGCAAGGACGCGCTGACCCGTATGACATATACCAAAGGCGCCGACGGATCGGTCCGTCAGCTTGGCGAACAATCCGTGGATGCGGGCAAAACCTGGCAGCCAAGTTTTGATTTTACCTATAAACCAAGGCTCGGCGCAGCGCTGACAAAATAGGCTTATCCCCAATTCTCTGGAGTGAGCCGGTTCACAAATCGGCAGGGCTTCTCTAAGGGTTGAACATGCCTCACGCGCCGTTCGTCCCTTTGCGGATACTTTCTGCCTATTCGATGCTCGAAGGGGCAATCGATCCCAAGGGGATTGCGAAGCGGGCGCGCGAGCTCGGCTTTCCGGCGGCGGCAATTGCTGATCGCAACGGGCTCTATGGCGCTATGGAGTTTTCGCAAGCCTGCGCTTCGGCGGGGGTGCAACCGATCATCGGCACGCTGCTTGCAGTCTCCCGGCCAGACCGACCTGAGGCTGTTGCTCCGGCCTATGACTGGTTGCCGCTCTATGCGCAGGACGAAGCTGGCTATTCCAACCTGTGCGCGTTGACCTCTGCGGCGCATCTCGATCGCCCGCTTGAGGAGCAGGCGCATGTCACATTTGAAAAACTCGCGGAGCATACCGAAGGGCTGATCGTCCTGACCGGGGGTGCAGAAGGGGCAATGGCGCGGCTGATCGCGGAGGGCCAGGACTATGCTGCAATCGGTTATGCGGACCGGCTGCTCCAGCTTTTTCCAGGCCGGGTCTATGTAGAGATTGCCCGCACGCTCGACCCGGTTGAGGGCGCCAGCGAGGCAGGGCTGATCGAGATTGCGCATCAACTTGACCTGCCTCTGGTCGCAACCAACCCGGCCAATTTCGCCGAGGCTGATTTTCATGACGCGCACGACGCAATGCTCTGCATCGCGCAGTCGGGCTATGTTGATAGCGATGACCGGATCAAGAGTTCGCCCGACGCCTGGATCAAGCCCGCGCGTGACATGCGTCTGCTGTTTGCGGATTTGCCGGAGGCTTTGGCGAACACGCTCGTGGTGGCCCAGCGTTGCGCTGTGATGGCGCCGAAGCGTGACCCCATCCTGCCAAAGGTTGTCGGCGATCTTGAAGTTGATGCAGCGGCCGGGCTCCAGCGACGCCTCGCGCGCATCCCGCAAGCCGAGCACGCTGCCTATCGCGAACGGTTGGCGTTCGAGTTGAACGTCATCATGACGATGGGCTTTGCCGGCTATTTCCTGATCGTTGCCGATTTCATCAAATGGGCCAAGGAACAGGATATTCCTGTGGGCCCCGGGCGTGGTTCGGGCGCTGGTTCGGTGGTGGCGTGGTCGCTGACGATCACTGATCTCGATCCAATCAAGCTTGGTTTGCTGTTCGAACGCTTCCTCAACCCCGAACGCGTGTCGATGCCGGATTTCGACATCGATTTCTGCGAAACGCGGCGTGAGGAAGTGATCCGCTACGTCCAGCAGAAATATGGCCGTGAACAGGTGGCTCAGATCATCACGTTCGGGCGGCTAAAGGCTCGCGCGGTCCTCAAGGATACCGGGCGCGTCCTCCAGATGAGCTATGGTCATGTTGACCGGCTGGCAAAGCTTGTCCCCAATCATCCGACCGATCCCTGGACGCTGGAGCGCGCGCTCAACGGCGTCACCGAGCTTGCTGCCGAATACAAGTCGGACGCGCAGGTTCGGCGGCTGTTCGATCTGGCGCTGAAACTCGAAGGCCTGCCGCGGCACAGCTCAACTCATGCTGCCGGCGTGGTGATCGGCGATCGGCCCTTGTCGCAACTCGTCCCGCTTTATCGCGATCCGCGCTCGGATATGCCTGTGACGCAGTTCGACATGAAATATTGCGAAAGCGCCGGGCTCGTGAAGTTCGACTTTCTTGGCCTCAAGACGCTTTCGGTCTTGAAGAAGGCCTGTGACCTGATCGAGGCACGAACGGGCGCCCGGCCCGATCTCGATGCGCTCGAATGGGAGGATGAAGGTGTCTACGCCTTGCTCCAGCGCGGCGATACGGTCGGCGTGTTCCAGCTGGAATCCGAAGGCATGCGCCGCACGCTGGCTGCCGTCCGGCCCTCCAATTTTGGAGATATCATCGCGCTCGTCTCGCTCTATCGCCCCGGCCCGATGGATAATATCGGACTGTTCGGGGACCGAAAGAATGGCCGCGTCGCCATCGAATATCCGCACCCGCTGCTCGAAACCATTTTGGCGGAAACCTATGGCGTCTTTGTCTATCAGGAACAGGTGATGCAGGCCGCGCAGATACTGGCCGGCTACACGCTGGGTGGCGCCGATCTGCTGCGCCGGGCGATGGGCAAAAAGATCAAGTCCGAAATGGATGCCCAACGTGAAACTTTCGTCCAGGGCTGCGCCGAGCATCACCAGATCAACGCTGTGAAAGCCAACGAGCTGTTCGACTTGATCGACAAGTTCGCAGGCTATGGTTTCAACAAGA
>JANLQV010000236.1:0-3140 GCA_031368025.1 Sphingomonadales bacterium
GCTCGACCAGCGTAGAAACCGTTTATGGCATACACATATTGATAGCCGTCGGCACCTCGCCTTACCGCCCTTCTTCAGTCTGTTTCGATGATCATCATGTGCTCGACAGCGATGCCTTTATCGAAACCCCGCGTCTGCCGCGCAGCCTGACAGTGGTCGGCGCTGGCGTGATCGGCGTCGAATATGCGACGATCATGAGCGCGCTCGACATCCCCGTGACGATCATTGAGCCGCGTGAAACCATTCTTGATTTCATTGACGGTGAGATCGTCGAATATCTGCTCCACCAACTCCGCGACCGGGGCATTTCGGTTCGCCTCGGCGTGACTGTTGAGAATGTCTCACTTGAAAACAATGTTGTTCGTACCACCACCAGCGACGGTCGCGTCGTCGCATCCGACATGCTGCTTTATGCCGCGGGCCGGATCGGCGCGACGACCGGGCTTGGCCTTGAACACTGCGGACTCGAAGCCGATTCACGCGGCAAACTCAGCGTCGACGTCAGAACCATGCAGACCCATGTCGAGCATATCTATGCCGCCGGAGACGTCATCGGCTTTCCAAGCCTGGCCTCAACCTCGATGGAACAAGGGCGGATCGCTGCCTGCCATGCATTTGGCGCGCCCATTCCCGCAGGTTCGGAAATGTTCCCGTTCGGGATATATGCCGTGCCGGAAATCTCTTCGGTCGGGATGACTGAGGCTGCGGCACGCGCGGCAGGCTTGCAGTTTGAAGTGGGAGTGGCGCGCCTGCGCGAAACGTCGCGTGGACACATCATGGGGGTTGGCGGCGGCCTGTTGAAGATGATCTTCAACCTTGCCGACCGGCGCCTGCTCGGCGTCCATATCATCGGCGAAGGCGCGACCGAGCTGATCCATATTGGCCAGGCCGTTGCCAATTTGGGAGGAACGCTCGACTATTTCATCGAGCACACCTTCAACTATCCAACGCTTGCCGAGGCTTACAAGATTGCCGCGCTCGACGCATGGAACCGGATGCCAGCCAAATTGTGCGCGGTCACTCCTGTTGCCCGATTGCGCAAGGCAGCCTAGCGCACAATCCGGCCGCAACCGGATCGGATAGGCAAATGTCAGAAATCAATCGGGGTGGTTTTCATCATATCGACCTGAACGTGAGCGATCTGGCGGCATCGAGCGGCGTCTATGGCCCGGTGCTCGAATTCCTTGGTTACAAGATGGTCAAGGACGATGCGGAGGGCTGCGAATGGGACCGAGGATCCGAAGGACGAGGGTCTTCACTTGGCCTGCGTCAGTGTGATCCCCCACTCTCCGCCTACACCCACAAGCGCTACGCCCCCGGCCTCCACCATCTGGCATGGCACGCCGCGAGCCGCGAAGATGTGGATGCGATCTATCGGCTTTTGCTGGAACACGGTGTCACTGTGCTGGATGCTCCTGCGCATTATTCTCAATATTCGGGAGATTATTATGCGGTGTTCTTCGAAGACCCGGACGGTATGAAACTAGAAGTGGTTCATTCGCCGGGCTGGATTTGAGCCTCACCTGCCGAATTCATGGGGGTTTCCGTCACATTCCTCTCTATGGAGCGATCAGGGCAAACCGCCCTCATGAGAGGAAATGATCATGGCAAAGAGCCAGAAGAAATCGAACAAGGAAGTGCGCAAGCCCAAGGCCGAAAAGAAAAAGACCAGCGCCGCCGCGCCGTCAACCAAGGGGAATCCGGTCGGCATGGTCACGATCAAGGATTGAAACGTCCGCCCCCGCACACGCTCTTTTGACATGGCCGCCAGGGGCAGTGATAAGCGCGCCATGAGTAGTGCAAAAGAGTCGGTAAGAACGGGCCTGCGGATCCTGCTGGGCGTCATTTATTTCATCGCTGGGGTAGGGCATGTCCGCTCACCGGGCGGGTTTCTCCAGATTACGCCGGGCTGGGTTCCATACCCTGAGACAGTCGTGCTGTTCACGGGACTGTGCGAAATCGCCGGAGCTGTTGCGTTGCTCTTCATTCCCCGTTTGCGCACCGCAGCGGGGATCGCATTTGCGGCTTATGCCGTCTGCGTCTTTCCAGCGAATATCAACCACGCGGTCAACGATATCGCCGTTGGCGGCGCGCACCTGAGCTGGTGGTATCATGCGCCAAGGCTCGCGTTTCAACCGGTCTTTGTCTGGTGGGCGCTCTGGGTTGGTCACGTCATCGAATGGCCGTTCGGAAAACGTGAGCCCGGTGGTTCTCAAGGTTGAACGCCTGAGCACGCAGCTCTGTCTTGGCCAATCAAATCATGGTATGTGAATCCATGCGGGCCAGTTGGACCCCATCGCCCGCCGGAGAGATGCCATGCGCATGGAAGGCGAAGAAATCCATATTACCGAGGAAGAGGCCAGCGGCGGCAGCCAGCCTCATATCGTCCGCTATATCCTCGCTGCGTCGCTGTTGCTGGCGATCGTCGCCCTGTCGGCCATCTGGATCATCGGAGCTGCGACGAGCTAGCTCAGCGCCGCGCGACCGAACGCCGCATCAGAAAGGGCGCTTCGAGTTGCGCCAGGGCCGCCGGTGCGAAATTGGTCAGCGAAGCGGGAGCCATTGCATTGGTTTTGGCCAGGACTTGCATTGCGGCGATGCAAAATTGTGCCTGCGCCGTTGGCATTGCGAAGAAATTGTAAATCCGTGTCGCATGCGTATCATAGGGGCCCGCCCATTTCGCCCCGTAACGCGCGTGAAAAGGCGCTTCCTCGGCTGAATTGGCAAGGGCCAGCACAGCCTTGTGACGGGCCAGCATCCGGTTATAGGATGGCGCTACGTCTACCGTTTTCTTGGTCCGACAACTCAACGCGGCCACATTGAGGGCAGAGCGCATATGCCAAAGTGCTTCGTTTGGGGAGAGATTGGCGTTGATCGTCGCAACGGGCCGTGTCGCAGGAGCAGCCTGGGGCGTCGCCACAGGCAAGTGAACGGCCACGCGCCTGGTGGGATTGGATGCGCAGCCCGAAAGGAGCACCGCGCCCAAAATCGATGAAACCGCAAGGTTCCGAATTGCATCCCCCATCATGACCCTCCGCCGATGACGCAGTCAGGCTAAAAGGCGATCCGCTACCAAAATGTTAACGATGCGGTGGGTGGAGGGCAGCATCTAAGATTGACTTGCGAATTGGAGGTTCAAC
>JANLQV010000304.1:0-9629 GCA_031368025.1 Sphingomonadales bacterium
AAGAAAGAATGAAGTGCCCCTCCAGCAACGCCTCCGCAGCGCGGAATTCGGCCAGAATCTCGTCTTCGGTCACGTTACAGCTCCCAGACTCGTGTCGGCGACCCCATAGGGATCGGGAGCCGCGCTCGCAAGCTGGCTAAAAAAGTCAGCAAAGCGGCTTGAGGCTCCCGCCCCCCACGCGTATAGCCCGCCCCGAAGCGGCATGCCGGACGGGATTTCTCCCACATCCCGGCGTCCATGTTTTGGGGGTCCGGACGGAAAGCTCATGATGAAGATACAGCCCTTAACCCTGGCGATCAGCCTGATGTTTGCACCAGCGGTTGTGCTGGCAGCGACACCTGCGGCGATTGCGCCAGCGCCGGTCACGGCAATGACAGCACCGGTGACTGCGCCTGCGGCCATCCAAGCCAAGGCCCCCGAGACAACTATCGGAACGTCAAGGTCTGACCCGTCCATCGGCCAGCCGATCGCGGGCAAGATAGGCCTTCAGCCGCAGGTGACCAAGTTGGGTCAGCAAGCGGAATGGATGCACGATCTGATCCTCGTGCCGATGATGGCTGGGATCTCACTGCTTGTGCTTGGCTTGTTGCTCTATGTGATGGCTCGCTACCGCCGCGCGGTGAACCCCAAAGCATCCAAAACCTCACACAATACCGTGATCGAAGTGATCTGGACTCTCGTCCCGGTGCTCATCCTCGTTGGCATCGCGGTGCCGTCGATCAGCCTGCTTGCGGCGCAGTTCAAACCCGCGCCGGCCAACGCCGTCACTCTCAAGGCCATCGGCAACCAATGGTTCTGGTCCTATGAATATCCTGATTATGGCGTGACGTTAGATGCCAACATGCTGAGCGATGCCGATGCCAAGGCAAAGGGTGAACCGCGCTTGCTCGCTGTCGACAATCGCGTCGTTTTACCTGTGAACACCCCCATCAAACTCGTCACGACTGGCAATGATGTGATCCATAGCTGGGCGGTTCCAGCGTTCTGGATCAAGATGGACGCTGTGCCAGGTCGTTTGAACGAAACCAGTTTCACCGTTGAAAAGACCGGCGTTTACTACGGCCAGTGTTCGGAATTGTGCGGCGATCGCCACGGCTTCATGCCGATCGGTGTAGAAGTGGTGAGCAAGGAAGATTTCGCAAGCTGGATCCGCGCCAAGGGCGGAAAAATGCCGGGTGATGCTGCCGCCGTGCCGGTAGCTGCAACCGCAACCACACCCGTAGCTGCACCGATTTCCGCGCCCGTCGCGGCCAAGAATTGAGGGCCTGATCAATGACTGAAGCTGTCGCCACCGCACATGCCTTTGAAGGTGCACACGCACATGACCATCATGATGCCGACCACAAGCCTGGCTTTTTCGTCCGCTGGTTCATGTCGACCAACCACAAGGATATCGGCACGCTCTACCTGATCTTTGCGATCACGGCGGGCATCATCGGCGGCGCGATCTCAGGCATGATGCGCGCTGAATTGGCCGAACCCGGCATCCAGTTTCTCGAATATTGGGCCGGTAGCAACGGTAGCCCGCTTCACATGTGGAATGTGCTGATTACCGCGCACGGCCTGATCATGGTGTTCTTCATGGTCATGCCCGCGATGATCGGCGGCTTTGGCAACTGGTTCGTGCCGATCATGATCGGTGCGCCCGACATGGCCTTTCCGCGCATGAACAATGTCAGCTTCTGGCTCCTCGTTCCCGCGTTCGTGCTCCTGCTGGGATCGACCTTCGTGTCGGGCGGCAGCGGCCCCGGCGCAGGCACTGGCTGGACGGTCTATGCCCCGCTCTCGACCAGCGGATCACCGGGACCTGCGGTCGACATGGCGATCTTCGCACTCCATCTTGCCGGTGCTTCATCAATTCTGGGCGCGGTCAATTTTATCACGACGATCTTTAATATGCGCGCGCCAGGCATGACTCTCCACAAGATGCCGCTCTTCGTCTGGTCGATCCTTGTAACAGCATTTCTGCTTTTGCTGGCCCTTCCCGTGCTGGCTGCAGCCATCACAATGCTGCTGACTGATCGCAATTTCGGCACGGCCTTCTTCGATGCGGCAGGCGGTGGTGATCCGATCCTCTACCAGCATCTGTTCTGGTTTTTCGGTCATCCCGAAGTGTACATCATGATCCTGCCCGGCTTCGGCATGGTCAGCCAGGTCATCTCGACCTTCTCGAAAAAGCCGATCTTCGGCTATCTGGGAATGGCATATGCGATGGTGGCGATCGGGGTGGTGGGCTTCATTGTCTGGGCACACCACATGTTCACGATCGGTATGGACGTGAATACCAAGATGTATTTCACGGCAGCGACGATGGTGATTGCGGTGCCAACGGGCATCAAGATTTTCAGCTGGATCGCAACGATGTGGGGCGGCTCGCTAAGCTTCAAGACCCCGATGATGTGGGCACTTGGCTTCATTTTCATGTTCACAGTCGGTGGTGTGACCGGCGTTCTTCTCGCCAATGGTGGCATCGATAACTACATGCACGATACCTATTATGTGGTGGCGCATTTCCACTATGTGCTGTCGCTGGGTGCGGTGTTCTCGTTGTTTGCCGGGTTCACCTACTGGTTTGCGAAGATGAGCGGTCGTCACCTTTCCGAAACACTGGGCCAGATCCATTTCTGGCTGTTCTTCATCGGTGTGAACGTCCTGTTCTTCCCGCAGCATTTCCTGGGCCTTCAGGGCATGCCGCGGCGCATTCCGGATTATCCGGAGGCACAGGCTTACTGGAACCATATTTCCTCGCTTGGCTATGTGATCATGGCATCCGGCATGCTCGTGTTCTTCGTCAACGTGGCCTATGCCTTTATCGCTGGGCGCAAGGCCGAGGATAATTACTGGGGCGAAGGCGCGACGACGCTTGAATGGACACTTTCAAGCCCGCCGCCTTTCCACCAGTTCGAGACATTGCCGAAGATCGACTGATGGCAAGCGCTGCACCAGCGACCCAACCGGTTGCACTGCCTGCCGATTGGCGTGACTTTCTGGCGCTGACCAAGCCCCGGGTCATGTCACTGGTTGTCTTCACGGGATTGTGCGGTTTGATCGCGGCGCCGGTGGCGATCAATCCGGTGCTCGGCTTCACCGCGGTTCTGTGCATAGCGCTTGGGGCCGGTGCAGCGGGCGCCCTTAACCAGTGGTATGAAGCCGATATTGACGCGCTGATGACGCGCACGGCGGATCGGCCACTGCCCGCCGGGCGGATGGATCGACAGTCTGCGCTCCATTTCGGCGTCGGCTTGAGCTTCTTTTCGGTGCTGCTTCTCTATCTCGCGACCAATTGGGTTGCAGCGGCAATCCTCGCAGTTTCGATCCTGTTTTACGTGTTGGTCTATACGGTCTGGCTCAAGCGCCGGACGCCGCAGAACATCGTTATCGGCGGCGCGGCAGGGGCTTTCCCGCCTGTCATCGGCTGGGCGGCCGCGACGGGCGATGTGGGCCTGCTCCCGATCCTGCTGTTCTCGTTGATCTTCTTGTGGACGCCGCCGCATTTCTGGGCGCTCGCGCTGTTCATGAAGTCCGATTATGCCAAGGCGGGGGTGCCCATGCTTCCCGTCGTGGCAGGCGAACGCAATACGCGCCTCCAGATCCTGCTCTATACCCTGCCGATGGCCGCCATAGCCGTCCTGCCCTGGGCGATGCACCTCACTGGCGCGATCTATGGCAGCATCGCGGCTGCGGCTTCGCTGGTGTTTTTGGTATTGTCCGCCCGGGTCGCGATCCGGCGGTCACACGATGGCGATACGATGAAAGCGGAAAAGCAGCTTTTTGCCTTTTCGATCCTTTATCTCTTCGGTGTCTTTGCTGCACTCGCGGTTGACAGGATGGTGCTGGCATGACCGACAAGGAAATCCGCCAGCGCCAGCGATCACGCGCCAAAGTAATGGGAGTGCTTCTCATCGCGCTGGTCGTCCTGATCTATGGGATCAGCATCGCCAAGATGGTGGTCGCCCCATGACGCCAATCGTCCGCACCGGATTGCTCGCGGTTGCACTTGCAGCCAGCATGACCGGCCTCGGCTATGCGAGTGTTCCGCTCTACCGCGCGTTCTGCCAGGCAACAGGTTTTGCCGGCACGACGCAAAAATCCGAAACGGCCCCAGGTGCGGTTGTTTCGGGCAAGCGAGTCTCAGTGCGTTTCGATGCCAATCATGTCCCGTCTCTGCCTTGGGAATTCGCGCCCGAAAAAACCAACGAGCCGGTGATCCTCGGCGAACGGGAAATTGCCTTCTTCACGGCCAAGAACCTCTCGGATAAGCCGATCACGGGCCGCGCAACCTTCAACGTCACGCCCTCCCAGGCGGGAAAATATTTCAACAAAATCCAGTGCTTCTGCTTTACCGAGCAGACGCTCCTGCCCGGCAAGCAAGTCCGGATGCCAGTGATCTTCTATGTCGATCCAAAGATCGCGGATGATCCCGACGCAAACGATATCGAAGAAATCACCCTGAGTTACACGTTCTACCCCGTAGACGAGGCAAAGAAGCCAAGCTAACGGAACGGCAAGCCCTCCGATTGGCCTTTTGAAGAAAGACATGACCATGGCCGGTGCAAAGACCCATGATTATCATATTGTCGCCCCCAGCATAAATCCGCTGGTCGGTGCGTTTTCAGCACTGGGCCTGACCGGTGGCGGTGTCATGTGGATGCATGAACAGCCCTATGGCGGTTGGGTCTTCCTGCTCGGCGTGGCGGGTATTCTCTACACTTTCTATGCATGGTGGTCAGACGTTATCAAGGAAGCGCATGCGGGCGATCACACGCCTGTCGTGTCGCTCCATCTGCGCTACGGCATGATCCTGTTCATCGCTTCCGAAGTGATGTTCTTCGTTGGCTGGTTCTGGTCGTGGTTCGATTTTTCGCTGTTTCCCGCGCATCTCGTCGTTACCAATGGTTCGGTTGAAAACCTGATCGGTCAGGCGGGGGCCGTGGCACAATGGCCGCCAAAGGGCATTGAAGTCATCGATCCATTCGGTTTTCCGCTGCTCAATACGCTGATCCTGCTGTGCTCGGGCACCACCGTGACCTGGGCCCACCACGCGCTGATCCACGGCGATCGTGATGGCCTGAAAAAGGGCCTGTGGGCAACGATCCTCCTCGGCATTACCTTCACATCGATCCAGGCATTTGAATATGCCCATGCGCCGTTTTCGTTCAAAGGCCTGAACTATGGCTCGGCCTTTTTCATGGCGACAGGTTTCCATGGCTTCCATGTGCTGGTCGGCACCATTTTCCTGAGCGTGTGCCTTGCCCGCTCCTACAAGGGCCACTTCACGCCCAAGCAGCATTTCGGGTTCGAAGCGGCGGCGTGGTATTGGCATTTTGTTGACGTGGTTTGGCTGTTCCTGTTCTGCGTCGTCTATGTCTGGGGCGGCTGGGGCGCACCCATCCACGCCGGATAGCGACCATGCCATATCAGGCTCCTGATACAGCCGAGGCGGCGATCAGGGGCCTGTGCCCCCAATGCGGGGCATCAGGACTGTTTGGCAGCATTGTGGGTTTTTCTCCCAAGTGCGCGAAATGCGGGCTGGATTTCGGTCAGTTCAATGTTGGCGATGGCCCTGCCGCGTTCCTCATCATGATTGTCGGCGCGATCGTGACTCTTTTGGCGATCATTGTGCAACTCAACTTCGAACCGCCTTTCTGGGTTCATATCCTGCTCTGGCTGCCGGTGACGCTCGGCCTGGTTCTCGGTCTGCTCCGCATCGCCAAGGGCGCATTGCTTGTTCTTGAATACCGGAACCGCGCGCGCGAAGGGCGACTGGTCGAATGAAACGCGTCCCCATCATTTCGACAGTCATTGTGCTCGCGGCGATTGCGGCGATGATCATGCTCGGCGTCTGGCAATTGCAACGCGCCGACGAAAAGAACGCGCTGCTCGCACGTTATGCGAATGCATCGAGCCTGCCTGAAATGACGTATCCCGCGCTTGCCACCGATGACGATCTGCTCTTCCGCCGCGCGGGCGGGACATGCCTCGAACCACTCTCCCCGCGCATCGAAGGTGGCCTCAACGCCAAGGGGGCCGCCGGATGGCGTCACATCGTGTCATGCCGCACCGGAGCCGAAGGTCCGGGGATGATCGTCGACATTGGCTGGTCGAGCCGGTTCGACCTTGTGCCGGACTGGAAGGGCGGCACGGTCAGCGGGATTATTTCACGCCAGCCCGATCACCGTAGCCTGATCGCACGGGCGCTTGGCAAGGGAGACGCGCCGGGACTCATGCTGGTCGCGACGCGCGCAGCCAATGGCCTTGAACCCAGCGCCTCTCCCTCGCTCACCGAAGTGCCCAACAATCACCTCGCGTATGCGGTGCAATGGTTCCTGTTCGCAGGAATCGCGGGAGTTATTTACGGACTGGCGCTGCGGCGGCGCCTGCGCGCTTAGTCAAACTTGCCCTTCCCCCCCCTGCCCGCTAGGGCGCGGCCATCATGGACTATGTGAGCACCAGGGGGAGCGCACCGGCGCTTGGTTTTGAGGGCGTGACGCTGGCCGGGCTGGCGTCGGACGGCGGGCTTTATGTGCCGCGTCAATGGCCGCGTTTCTCACTCGACGAAATCGCGGCAATGCGCGGGCTTTCCTATGTTGAAACGGCTGTGCGGGTGATGGCACCGTTCGTCGCGGGCAGCCTGAACGAAGACGAGCTTCGTGAACTGTGCACTCAGGCTTATGGCCGTTTTTCGCATTCGGCCGTGACGCCTCTCGTCCAGCTTGATGAGCGCCACTGGCTGCTCGAGCTGTTCCACGGGCCGACGCTCGCCTTCAAGGATGTGGCCCTGCAACTGCTGGGGCTTTTGTTCGAGAAATTCCTTTCAACGCGTGAGACCGAACTCACCATTATCGGCGCGACGTCCGGCGATACCGGATCAGCGGCCATCGATGCCATTGCGGGCCGCGAGAAGATCAACATCTTCATGCTTCACCCCGAAGGTCGCGTGTCTGAAGTCCAGCGGCGGCAAATGACCACGGTGCTCACACCCAATGTCCACAACATTGCGATCAAGGGCAGCTTTGACGATGCCCAATCGATCGTGAAGACCCTGTTCAATGACAGCCAGTTTTCAGGCCAGTTCAACCTGTCGGCGGTCAACTCGATCAACTGGGCGCGGCTGATGGCGCAGGTCGTTTATTATTTCTACGCCGCCGTCCGGCTTGGCGCGCCTGAGCATCGTGTCGCATTCTCGGTGCCGACAGGCAATTTTGGAGATGTGTTCGCGGGCTATGTCGCCGCGCAGTGCGGCCTGCCGATCGAAAGACTGATCGTCGCAACCAACGTCAATGACATCTTGCACCGCGCGTTTACGTCCGGCGATTATTCCGCCGGAAAAGTCACCGCAACCGCAACGCCAAGTATGGATATCCAGGTCAGCTCGAATTTCGAAAGGTTGCTCTTCGACCTTTCGGGCCGCGATGGTCCGGCGCTTGCGGCGATGATGGCAGATTTCGAAACCAGCAAAGCGATGGCCATCCCGGCAGACATGATCGGTGGAGCCAGACCCCTGTTCTCCAGCGCCCGCGTCGATGCAAACGGGATGGCGCTGGCGATGCGGCGCGCATCCGAGCACGCCGGACAGCTGGTCGATCCGCATACCGCAATCGGTTTGGCCGCAGCGCGTGAGTGCGATCTGCCTGATGATATTCCGGTCGTGACACTGGCGACGGCGCACCCCGCCAAGTTTCGTGATGCGGTGGAACGGGCCACGGGAACCCGCCCTTCCTTGCCCGCCCGGATCGGTAGCCTGTTCGAACGTGAGGAGCGTTACGACACGCTCCCGGCGACCATCGAGGCTATTCGCGATTATGTGACGGCGCGGGCAATTCCAGCCGGCTGATGACGCCCATCACACTCATCGGAGAATCATGGCCTGATTATGGCCTTGTCGACTCAGGCCATGGCCGCAAGCTGGAGCGGTATGGTCCCTATCGCTTCATCCGTCCCGAAGCACAGGCGCTCTGGCCACCAGCAACCGCTGACTGGATGGCAGATGGAGAGTTCATCCCCGGCGCCGATGAAGATGGCGGCGGACGCTGGCATTTCGATCGGCCAGTGCCGCGCGATGGCTGGCCGCTCGTTTGGGACGATGTCCGGTTTACCGCACAGACCACGCCTTTCCGGCATCTTGGCTTTTTTCCGGATATGGCACCGGTCTGGAACTGGATGCGCGAGCGACTTGATGGACGGATCGAACCGACGGCCTTGAACCTGTTCGGCTATACCGGCGTCGGCAGCCTTGCACTCGCCAGCAAGGGGGCCTCGGTCACGCATGTCGACGCGTCCAAAAAATCAGTCGAAGCCGCCAAGGGGAATGCGGCGCTGGCAGGGCTGGCAGACAAGCCGGTTCGCTGGATCGTCGATGACGCTGCAAAATTCGCTGCGCGCGAAGTGCGACGCGGGAAACGCTACGACGGGATCATCCTCGACCCGCCCAAATTCGGGCGCGGGCCTGAAGGCGAAGTGTGGCGACTTGAGGAAGGTTTGCCCGGGTTGATCGCTGACTGTCGCAGGCTCCTCGACGCGGACTCGGCGTTTCTTTTTCTGACGGTTTATGCAGTAAGGATGTCGGCGCTGGCCATTGGCGAGCTTCTTCGTCAGCAATGCGCCGATCTGGGCGGGACTGTCGAATGCGGGGAGTTGGGCGTGCGCGAGGAGGCCAGGGGGTTGATCCTGCCGACCGCGATCTTCGCGCGCTGGTCGCGCTGATTACTCCCGCGCCGCGCGGATTGCCGCACCAGCAGCAAAGGGCGTAACAGCCACAGCCAGCATTGCGCAAGCCCCCAGCAATTTAAGGGCACTGATGCCTGCCGGATCAAGCGACCCGGCGCCAAAAATCAGCAGCGGAACCGCCAAAGGGAGCATCAGCAGGCCGGCAAGCGCCCCTGCCCCGCGCAATCCCGCCGTAATCGCAGCAATCATGACGGCCAGAGCAGCAAGCCCCGGCGTGCCAATCAAAAGCCCCAATTCAAGGCGCCACAGCGTAACACCTTCGAGCCGTAGCAGTGCTGCCGCAGGGACTGCCGCAATCATCAGCGGTGGCCCGAAGCCGAGCCAGTGGCCGGCGAGCTTGGCCAGGGCAACGCCCTCATCGCTGACGTCGCGGATGGCCAACTGATCAAGAACCCCCTGGTCCAGATCGGGCTCGATCAACCGGTCTATCGGAAGGAGTGCCGCGAGCAAGGCTGCGATCCACAACACGCCTCCGCCCGTCCTCGCAAGCAATTCACCGTCAGGGCCTACGCCGAACGGATAGAGTGTCGCGACCAGAAGGAAAAAAACCACCGGCAAGGCCACGCCGCCGCGGCCATAGGCCAGCTTCACGTCGCGCGCGATCAGGGACCCCACAGCACTCATCCTTTTGCATCCAGGCGAATATCGAACGCGTCCTCAATCCCCAATGGCTGGTGTGAGGCCGCGAGAACAATGCCGCCGCGAAAGCGATGATCTGAAATCACCGTGGCCAGGGTCTTGAGCGATGCCATATCGAGCCCATTGCCTGGCTCATCAAGCAGCCAGACGTCGGCTCCGCTCGCGATCACGCGCGCCAGCACCGCGCGCTTGCGCTGACCGGTTGATAATATCCGGACCGGGACCTGTCCGAGATGATCGAGCGCGACGGCCGCAAGTGCATC
>JANLQV010000203.1:0-3385 GCA_031368025.1 Sphingomonadales bacterium
GCAAGGGGCAGAACCCGCTCGTGCCGATTGCGGACGCCCGCGCCAACAGCTTCAAGATGGATGAAGCGCACAAACCCGCCCCGCCCGACCAGCCGGGGGTCCATGTGTTTGAGGACTGGGACCTGGCCGACTTGCGCGAGATCATCGACTGGACGCCCTTCTTCCGCGCCTGGGAGCTGGCGGGTAATTATCCGGCGATCCTTTCCGACAAGATTGTCGGCGAAAGTGCAACCAGCCTGTTTGCCGATGCCCAGGCGATGCTCGACCAGATCATCGCTGAAAAATGGCTGACCGCGAAGGGCGTCGCCGGCCTTTGGCCGTGCCGCCGCGAAGGCGATGATGTGATCCTCCATCTCGACGATGAAAGCCATGTCCGCATCCCCTTTCTGCGCCAGCAGATCGCCAAGCGGGAAGGCCGCGCGAACATGTGCCTGGCGGATTTCATCAGTCATGACGGAGACTGGATTGGTGGGTTTGCTGTCGGCATCCACGGGATTGATCCGCACATTGCCCGGTTCAAGGCCGGGCATGACGATTATTCGGAGATCTTGCTCAAGGCGCTGGCTGACCGGTTTGCCGAAGCCTTTGCCGAAGCGCTGCACCGCCATGTCCGCATGGCCTTGTGGGGCTATGCGCCGCATGAGCAACTGACCAACGAGGCGCTGATCCGCGAGCAATATCGCGGCATCCGCCCGGCGCCGGGCTATCCTGCCTGTCCCGATCACAGCTTGAAGCCGATCCTGTTCGACCTGCTGAAAGCGACTGACAATACGGGGATCACGCTGACGGAGAGTTTTGCGATGCTGCCGACGGCGGCCGTCTCCGGCTTCTACTTTGGCCATCCCCAGGCCGAGTATTTCGGCGTGGCCCGGATCGGCACCGACCAGCGAGATGAGTATGCGGCGCGGCGCGGCGTCGATCTGGCAACGGCAACCCGCTGGCTGCGGCCCAATCTGGATTAATGCCCACGGTGCGAAAATGCATCGCTCTCATTAGGCATTTGTCAAAGTTTACTGTCTATTCACCCTGATCAGTAACTGGACGCGTAACGGTCCTGCATCATGACTAGGGTTTGAAATGAGCGCATTTGGACGACGCAATGGGCCAAACGGGCCGGGCGGCAATCGCCCCTCCTTCGGCGTGGCGCGTCCGATGCAGGGCGGTGGCAGCGTGCCCCAACGCAGCGACGAGCCGCCGATTGGTGGCGCCCAGTTCCCCCCGATCAATTCGGCTCCGCTTCCCGGCCACGATGACGAACCCGCAGCGCCTCTCCAAAAAATGGATGCGATGCAGCGGCTCTCCGAACGCGAAAACGCGCTCGAAGTGCCGCAGCCAAAGGCTGAAGGCTTCGAGGCTTCGGTTCACAAGATCAAGGAACAGGTGCTGCCGCGCCTACTCGAACGCATCGATCCCGAAGCCGCCGCCACGCTCTCCAAGGATGAGCTGGCCGAGGAATTCCGGCCGATCATCGGCGAAGTACTGGCCGAACTGAAACTGACGCTCAACCGGCGCGAACAATTCGCGCTGGAAAAAGTGCTGGTCGATGAGCTTCTGGGCCTTGGGCCTTTGGAGGAATTGCTCAACGATCCGCTGATCACCGACATCATGGTCAACGGCCCCGATCAGACCTACATCGAAAAGAAGGGCAAGCTGACGATCGCCCCCATCCAGTTTCGCGATGAAGCGCACCTTTTCCAGATCGCCCAGCGCATCGTCAACCAGGTTGGCCGTCGTGTCGATCAGTCAAGCCCGCTCGCCGATGCCCGTTTGAAGGACGGGTCTCGCGTCAACGTGATTGTCCCGCCGCTGTCGCTGCGCGGCACCGCAATCTCGATTCGTAAATTCTCCGCCAAGCCGATTACGCTCGACATGATGGCCAAGGGCGGATCGATGTCCGAACGCATGGCCACTTGCCTCAAGATCGCGGGCGCCTGCCGCTTCAATATCGTCATCTCGGGCGGCACGGGTTCGGGCAAGACGACAATGCTCAACGCCCTGTCCAAAATGATCGATCCCGGCGAACGTGTGCTGACGATCGAGGATGCCGCCGAACTTCGCCTGCAACAGCCACACTGGCTGCCGCTCGAAACCCGTCCGGCCAACCTTGAAGGCCAGGGCGCAATCACCATTCGCGATCTTGTCGTGAACGCGCTGCGTATGCGCCCCGACCGCATCATCCTGGGCGAAATTCGCGGGCCGGAATGCTTCGATCTTCTGGCGGCGATGAACACGGGCCATGACGGCTCGATGTGTACGCTTCACTCCAACAGCCCGCGCGAAGCGCTTGGCCGTATGGAAAACATGGTCATGATGTCCGACATCAAGGTGCCCAAGGAAGCCATTTCACGCCAGATTGCCGACTCAGTCGATCTCATCATCCAGGTGAAGCGCCTGCGCGACGGATCACGCCGGATCACCAACATCACCGAAGTGATCGGTATGGAAGGCCCTGTGATCGTCACGCAGGAGCTGTTCAAGTTCGAATATATTTCCGAAGATGCAGATGGAAAGATCGTCGGCGAATACCGTGCGATGGGGCTTCGCCCCTACACGCTCGACAAGGCCAAGCAATATGGCTTTGACCAGCCGCTGCTCGAGGCCTGTCTCTAAAAGCCAGCTTGCCAACTGAGATGCCTGTCCTATCAATGACGGGTCATGAGTCTCGATCCCAAATTGCTTGCGAACGCGCTCGCCCGGATGGCGGGCGGCGTTGCCTTGCCCATCGAGCATCTCGGGCGGCTGTCGGGCGGTGCCAATATGGAAAGCTGGTCATTCGACTGGGGCGGAGCGGGCTATGTCCTGCGCCGCGCGCCTTCGGTCGAAATGATCGAAGGCCGCCCGTTCGGCCATGATGTCGAGGCCGCCATTGTTAGGGCGGCGCGACAGGCGGGAGTTCTTGCGCCGGAAATCGTGGTCGAATTGTCGCCCGACGACGGGCTTGGTAGCGGCTACGTCATGCGGCGGATCGAAGCCGATGTGAGTCCGGCCAGGATTCTTGCCACCCCCCCAGCATCGCTGGTGAGCGATATTGCCCGCGAACTGGCGCGCATCCATACGATCCCCGCTGCCGGTTTTGCGCACCTGCCCGCCTCCGACACTGCGACGATGGTTGCTGAACTCAAGATGCGCTTCACGGGCTATGGCGGTGATCGCCCGGTCTTTGCGCTCGCGCTCAAATGGCTGGAGGATCATGTGCCCGATCCCGCGCCGACCATCTTCCTCCACGGCGATTTCCGAATCGGCAACCTGATGGCCGATGAGAACGGGCTGGCGGCGGTTCTCGACTGGGAACTTTGCCATCTGGGTGACCGGCATCAGGATCTCGCCTTTGGCTGCATCAATAGCTGGCGCTTCGGCCATATCGACCGACCCGCCTTTGGCGCGG
>JANLQV010000204.1:0-23774 GCA_031368025.1 Sphingomonadales bacterium
GGGTTTCTTCCAGCACCGCACGGCGGCTGACGACGATGTTGCCGCGGCGGCGATCCATCTTGAGGATCTGGAACGGCTGGGGCTGATGCATCAGCGGACCGATATCGCGCACGGGGCGGATATCGACCTGCGAGCCGGGCAGGAAGGCGACAGCGCCCGAAAGGTCGACGGTAAAGCCGCCCTTCACGCGGCCGAAGATCACGCCTTCGACGCGGCTGGACTTGGTGAATTCGGCTTCGAGCGTATCCCATGCGGCTTCGCGGCGGGCACGATCACGGCTGAGCATCGCTTCGCCATTCACATTCTCCACGCGGTCGACATAGACTTCGACTTCATCGCCAACAGCGAGTTCGGCCTTCTGGCCGGGGGCGGCGAATTCGCGCAGAGGCACGCGGCCTTCGCTCTTCAGGCCCACATCGATGACGGCGTGATCATTTTCGATCGCGGTGACGGTGCCCTTGACCACACGGCCTTCAAAGCCCTGATCTTCACCACCAAGCGATTCGTTGAGGAGCGCGGCAAAATCATCGCGCGTCGGGTTTGCCAATGAGGCCATAGAGGAGAGTTCCTGTATCAATATTTCCGGCCGAGCGGTTGGTTCCGCTGGTCTTTAGGCCGATCCGCCATGCGCGCCTCATGCCCGCACAGCATCCTTTGGTTGAGGGTCACGCGGGGGACGAAATCTGGGTGAACACCATCAAGGCGATCAGGGCCGATGTCGGGCCTCCACGAGCGCAATCGCCCGCTGGATGGCGGCGGCTATAGTCAAATCACTCGTATCGAGCAAGTCCGCATCCTCCGCACGCCGCATCGGCGCATCGGCACGCCGCGAATCGCGCTCGTCACGGGCGAGGATCTCGGCAAGGATGGCCGGATAGTCGCGCGAATAATCATCGAGATGCCGCCGCCGCGCGCGGACTTCGGCGCTGGCGGTCACATAGAGTTTCGCATCGGCATCGGGCGCAATCACTGTCCCGATATCGCGCCCGTCAAGCACCGCGCCGCCGGGTTGGCTGGCGAAATCCCGCTGGCGCTTGAGCAGCGCTGTCCGGACGGCGGGGTGAACCGAGACGCGCGAGGCAAGGCCGCCCGCCGCCTCGCTCCTGAGCGCCGGATCGGCGAGCAGCGCGTCATCAAAGCCGCAGGCCGCCACGGCATCATTCTCCAAATCGGGATCGCCATCCGCCCGCCGCGTCGCAACCCCAACTGCACGGTAGAGCAATCCGGTATCAAGATGCGGCAACCCGAAATGCGTCGCGAGCGCGCGGGCAATCGTTCCCTTGCCTGAAGCGGCGGGGCCATCGACAGCGATGATCATGCAGGCGACTCAGGTCGCGTGTCGAGAGAGGCGCACGGCAACATCAGCCCTGCTACGCCAAGAGATGCGGTGCGGGAAAGCAAAAAGCGGTGCCCCTGACGCGCGTAACGCATCCGAAGCATATGGCCACGTTGTAATTCAGTAATGACGGATTGCCTCGCATCAACATGCATTTCGCGCATCGGAGGTGGCTCGGCTTTCTGCCCCAAAACAGCGCTCCATTCTCTTGCATAATTTCCTATTTGGTTATTATATTGACAAAAATAATCGTTCTTGATATATTCTTTTTTTTCGTTGAGGATAGTATCATGACCCAAGCGAGTGCCAGAACTGAGACGAAATCGGCAGCAAGCAAGGCGTTTACCCATTATCTGCGCACCGGCCGACGCTTGCCCGAGTTGGCGTTCGAATCCAACACATTGAAAATAGGATTTAAGTTTAACGAGAATCACGATCCGAGCAACGGGCAGTTTACCTTTGGGTCGGGTGGCTCAGCTTCGCTTGAGCGCGGTAGCGCGGAGAGTCCTCGGGCTGGTGGAGCGGCAACGAGAAATTCCGGACAGGCAAAGCCGCAGGGGCCGTTTCAGCCCCGAAACCCGCTCACTGGCACCGGAACGGTTAGAACAAGGCTAATTGTTGCGAAACCGGGACACCAACCGATCCAGTCGCGCGTGGAAATTGATGAGCGATCCGCAAAATATGAAGTGTCGAGCCGGACCAATCCCGGGAGGATCGCGCGGACGGTGGGCGACCCTGGCGGACTTTCATATGGCACATATCAGCTGTCCAGCCGAAAAGGCACGCTTGGTGAATTTGTCAAAAGCCCGGAGGCGAAAAAGTTTGCCGGGGAGCTTGAGGGGTTGAGAGAGACCAGCCCCGAATTTGACAAAAAGTGGCAGGGAATAGCGGCAAGAGAGCCAGGCGCCTTTCAGAAGGCGCAGTCAGACTTTGTCACCCGCACCCATTTTGACCGGCCAGTTGCTCGCATAGCATCGGAAACGGGATATGATATAAACCGCGCGAGCGCCTCGATTGCAAAGACCGTCTATTCGACAAATGTGCAACATGGCCCCTCAGGTGGCCGTCGAATAATTGTCAAAGCAATCAAAGCGGCGGATGCGCAGTTTAAGCGATCCGACAGTCGCCACGACGCTGCGGTAATCAACAATATTTATGATGAGAGAGTTCGGGTTTCGCCAAGAACGAAGTCGCGATACGTCCAGGAGCGCCTCGATGCATTGCTCGAATTGGCAGGCGAGGCGCGGCGATGACTCTCTTTTCACATCGCGCTGCTCTTGCAGGCTTGGCAAAGCAAATATCAATCCGATCAGCAATGGTGTCGGCTTTCCTTGTACAACCGACGAATGCAGATCCTGACGTCGCGCCTTTTTTGACCGAGCCCTACTCAAAGGCATTCGACCAATGCGCGGACAGGGTCGGAGGCGTAACGTCCGAAATGCACCAATGCTATGGTGATGAGTTTGAACGTATCCAAAGCGCTCTCGAGTCAGCCTATCGAAGAGTCGTTGCAGGGTTTCCGGCGAGGGCAAGAAATGAGTTTCGGCGCTCCGAATGGCGCTGGAGACAGCAGATGGAAAAGGCGTGTTACAACGATCCGGCAGTGGAAGATGTGGCCGGTGGAAGCTTGGTTCCCTTTGTGATTACGAGCTGCGTCATATCAAAGATCAAAGCGCGCACGAAGTGGCTAAAGCTGCACTATCCGTGGGTGACGCAATGATCATTATGGGCAATATGACGGGGGCCCGACTGTATGACCCCGTCTGGCCGCTATGCCTTTTCATGCTGGCCTGCCTGACAACGGCTTCGCTCGCCGCCGCTCCCCCACGCACCGGGACCGCCCAACGCGTCGAGCTTAATCGCTGCATCGATGACAGCGATTTCACGACCGAGGCTATTCTGAAATGCATTGTCCGGGCACAGGAGCGGGCCAATATTCGTATGAACAAGGCTTATCAGGATGCCATTGCCGGGCTGTCGCAAAAGGAAGGGACGAAACTGATTGTATCGCAGCTGAACTGGCTCGCAACGGGCATCGACCCGTGTCTGAATGATCCAGGCATCAAGGAAGTCGCTGGCGGAAGTCTTGCCGGGATTCGGTATAATCGATGCATCCTGGCCCAAATCGAAGATCGGGAGCGCTTGTTCAAAAGCCTCTATCCGCATATGGGCGAGTATGTCGTGACGAGCGATGACCGCTACAGCTTGATGCCCGACGTTTCCTATGGCGTCTATATGTTCCCGAGCGCGACAGGCGAGGTTGAATCCTTTGTCGCCAGCCCTGAAGCCAGAAAATGGGCGCGTCGCTTTCGCGGTTTGACGCCCGTCACGCCAGCGTTCGACAAACAGTGGATCGCCACCGCGGCGAAAGACCGGCAGGCCTTCCTTGATGCGCAGACAGCGTATCTGACACGCACACATTATGAGCCCGTCGTGGCGTATGCGGCGCAACAGACCGGATATAACCTGAACGGTGCCAGCCTGTCTGTCCGTCAGACCATCTTTTCAACAGCGACGCAGCATGGCGTTGAAAGCGCGAAACGCATCGTTGGCGAGGCGATCGGGCGGGCCGACAAGGAGTTTGCACGATCCGATCCGCGTCACGAAGCCGCATTGATCAACCAGATCTATCACGACAGATTGGCAGCAGACCCTTCATCGGAACGCCGCTATCTCAATGAACGGTCGGAGGCCCTGCACGGATTGAAGGGTTCGGGAGAGCGAAAACCAGCCCCGAACTCCGCGGCCCCGATCAGGGCACTCGCGCCCGCAACGCCGAGACCAATCCAGCCAGCGCAATCACCGCCCACGCGCCCTCAAGGATAAACGCTGCCAGATTGAAATGCACCGCCAGCGAAATCAGCAACAGGATCGCGCCGATTAAATTGACGGCGTTGAACAACAGCTTGTCCATTTCCTTCGCCCGGTTGGCATAAAGGAATGCACCGATGAACAGGGTGCTGCCGCAGATGCCGATGGCATCGGCAAGGGTGCCGTTCATGCCTGTGCGCCAAGCTGTTCGAGCATCGCTTCGAAGCCGGGGAAGCTGGTGGCGACGGGGCTTATATCATCCACGATCAGCCCGCCCTTGGTCACGAGGCCCGCGACCGCGAAACTCATCGCGATACGGTGATCGAGAGAGGCTTCGATCAGTGGCGAGGTGTTGGCCCCTGTGAAGGGCGTGCCACCGCTGCCGTGGATGATCAGCCCATCTTCCTGCTCCTCCACGCGCACGCCGATCCGCGCGAGGCCGGTGGCCATCAGCGACAGTCGATCGGACTCCTTGACGCGCAATTCATCAAGGCCCGAGGTGCGCGTTATCCCTTCAGCCACTGCGGCGGCAACGAACAGGATCGGGAATTCATCAATCATGCTCGGGGCAACATCGGGCGGGACGTCGATTCCGCGAAGGGCGCTGTGGCGGGCCGTAATGTCGGCAACCGGCTCTCCACCGACGTCGCGGCGGTTCTTGAAGGTGAGGTCCGCGCCCATCTGGAGCAGAACATCGAACAGCCCGGCGCGAGTCGGGTTCATGCCAACATTGGTCACGGTGACCTCGGATCCCGGCGTGATCAACGCGGCGACGATCGGGAAAGCGGCGGACGAGGGATCGCCGGGCACGATGATGTGCTGAGGCTTGAGATCGACCTCACCCCGGATCGAAATGGTGCGGACGCCCGCCGCGTCGGTTTCGACCCAAAGATCGGCACCAAAGCCTTTGAGCATCCGTTCGCTATGATCGCGCGTCGGGATGGGCTCCACCACCCGCGTGATGCCGGGCGTGTTGAGCCCGGCCAGCAAAACCGCGGACTTCACCTGAGCCGACGCCATCGGGAGGGTGTAGGCAATCGGCACCGCCGGGCAGGCGCCGCGCACCATCATCGGCAGGCATTGCGCGCCATTGGCACCCGGGCTGGCGGTGAACGACGCCCCCATCAGCGACAGTGGATCGCTGACCCGGCCCATCGGGCGTTTGGAGAGCGAGGCATCGCCGATAAAGGTCGCGGTGATCGCATGGCTCGCCACCAGCCCCATCAGCAGCCGGGTCGAGGTGCCAGAATTGCCCATGTCGAGTGCAGCCTGCGGCTGGAGCAGCCCCCCCACACCCACGCCGTGGACGCGCCAGATGCCATCGGCGCCGGGTTCGACTTCGGCCCCCATCGCCCGCCCACCGCCGCCCTCGGCGGCGGATTCTCTGATGATTGTCGCGCCCATGGCGCGAAGGGCCGCAGCAGTGGCGTGGACATCTTCGCCCTCAAGCAGCCCTTCAATCATGCTTTCGCCAATCGCCAGCGCCGACAGCATGAGCGAACGGTGGGAGATCGACTTGTCACCCGGAACCTTGACGGTGCCCGTGAGTGGACCGCTTTGCGAGAAAGACTTTGGGGTTGGCATGGCCGCGGCTTTTGACAGCGGCGCTTTGCTATGGCAAGGCGCGCCGCTCGCCGGGTTTCCCGGCTCTTCTGATTCTGTTGAAAGGTTTTGAGGCTCATGGTGAATCCTGAATGGGGCACGAAGCGCACTTGTCCGAAATGCGGCGTGCGTTTCTACGATCTGACGAAAGACGAACCGGTCTCCTGCATCGCCTGTGGCAATGCCTGGAACCCCGAACCCGTTCTCAAATCCAAGCAGCCAATGCCGTTTGAGGAAGCCAAGAAAGCCGACCCTGAAAAGCCGGATACCGATCTGGCTGACGATCTGGATATCGACGTGGATGAGGATGCCGAAGTGTCCCCCGACGACGAGGTCGATCTGGGTGGCGATGATGATCTGGGCGTCGATACCGGAGAACCTTCGGTCGACACCTGACCGCTTGATTTCGAGGCAGCGCGCGATTAAGGCGCTGCCTCCGATGGGGCCTTAGCTCAGCTGGGAGAGCGCTACACTGGCAGTGTAGAGGTCAGCGGTTCGATCCCGCTAGGCTCCACCAGCCTTCGCCCTTTGGGCTTTGGCTTATACGTGCTGCGGATTCATCTGGCCGACGATCGGCGTTCCATCCGAACATTGCAAAAACGTAACTTGATCTTGTGCTTTCCACTCGGTCCTATGGCGCCGCGCTCGCACATGGAGCGCGATTAGTGGGAGAGTTACTATGCGCAAAATTGCGGCGATAATGTCTGCTGCCTTGCTCGTTGCCGGGCTGGGTACGGTCGCCAACGCGGCACCCTGCAAAGACGCAAAGGGCAAGTTCATCAAATGCCCGCCAGCCGCACCTGCGAAGGTTACGCGGTGCAAAGGCGCAAATGGCAAGTTCGCCAAATGCGGCACACCCGGCGCAAAGCCGATCTGAGTGTTTTCGAGAGCGCAGCCGACCCGCTGCGCTCTCACATCCTAAACTGTCAAATCAGCCCTCACGAAATCGGCACAACGTTCGCCGATCATGATGCTTGGCGCGTTGGTGTTTCCAGAGACGAGGCGCGGCATCACGGACGCGTCGGCAATATAGAGTCCTTCAACCCCGCGCACCCGCAGTTTTGGATCGCACACGGCCTCCGCATCCGATCCCATCCGCGCCGTGCCAACCGGGTGATAGACGGTGTCTGACCGGTTGCGGATCATCTGTTCGAGCGCGGCATCGTCATCGAGCGGGGTTGCGTGGCGATCCTTGCCGCCATGTTTGGCAAGCGCTGGCGCCGTAAGGATGCGGTGGAGCAAGCGGACGCCCGCCTTCATCACGGCCATGTCCCGATCATCGGTCAGGAAGCCAGGGTCGATGAGCGGCGCTGCCGCCGGATCGGCGCTCGCCAGCCGCACCGTGCCTCGACTTTCAGGACGCAGGACGCAGACATGGCCCGAAAAGCCAGCCTCCTTCACCTTTTCGAGCCCATGATTTTCGAGGATTGCAGGAACGAAATGGAGCTGGAGATCGGGCACGGCAACACTTGGCGCTGACTTGGCGAACCCACCGGCTTCGGCATAGTTGGTCGTCATCGGCCCAGTGCGAGTGCGGATCCATTGCCACAGCGCCCCTGCCGTCTTGATGATCGTTTTCAGGTTGGTGCCACTGAAGATGTCACCCCCGGTCTCGAACCCCGCGACATAATCAATATGGTCCTGAAGGTCGCTGCCCACGGCGGGGCGATCCACTACGACCGGGATGCCATGCGCCTTCAAATGATCGGCGGGGCCAATCCCCGAAAGCATCAGCGTTTGCGCGGTGCCGAAGACGCCGCCTGCCAGCACGACAGCGCGACGGGCGCGGATCGTCCTTCGTTTGCGCCCATGTTTCATTACGATGCCAACGGCGCGGCCATTTTCGATAATGACCTTCTCGACCAGTGCGCCAGTTTCGACATGAAGCCGCCCGGCGTCGCGATTCGCCTCCACATAGGCGCGGGCCGATGTCCAGCGTTCGCCCTTGCGTTGTGTGACCTGATAAAGCCCGACGCCTTCGAATTGCGCGCCGTTGAAATCATGGTTGCGGGGAAGCTGGAGCGATGCCCCCGCTTCAACGAAATCGAGGCTTCCAGCATTCGGGCAGTTCTGGTCGCTGACCGTCAGCGGGCCATCGGAACCGTGAAAATCATCGCCGCCACGCACATTGCCTTCGGCGCGTTTGAACCAGGGCAGCACATCCTTATATGCCCAGCCGTCGCAACCCAGTGCGGCCCAATTGTCATAATCCCAGGCGCAGCCGCGGATATAGACCATTGCGTTGATTGCAGACGATCCGCCCAGCCCACGCCCGCGCGGTTGATAACCGTTGCGGCCGTTCAACCCGGCTTGCGGCACCGTTTCGAATTTCCAGTTGGTGCTTGCGGGTAAGAAGGGAAACAGGCCCGGCGCGCGGACGCGGATATCAGTATTCTTGCCCCCCGCCTCGATCAGGCAGACCGTATATTTGCCGTCTTCCGAAAGGCGTCCCGCAGCGGCACTGCCGCCCGAGCCTCCACCGACGACGATGATATCGAATTCATCCATTCTGCTGTTCCAACCATCTTTGCTTGATCGTATCCGATGTGTCGCGACTGCCGTCATGGCTCCAGCCCGGCGGCCCGAAGAGATAGCCCAGCTTTGCCTTGAACGGCGCACGCCAGAGATCCTTTGCGATGCCGATCCATTCGTGGAACACGCTCCACAACAGGTTGAAGGTGCCAAGCTGGCGGACAATGCCATAACGGATCGGCTCATCATCGACTTCTGGCGTGAAGCTGCCGAACATCTTGTCCCAGACGATGAAGACGCCCGCATAATTGGCATCCAGATAGCGCGGGTTGGTCGCGTGGTGAACGCGGTGGTGGCTTGGCGTGTTCATCACTGCCTCAAACCAGCGCGGGAGGCGACCGATCGTCTCGGTGTGAATCCAGAACTGGTAGATCAGGTTGATGCCGCCGACAAAGGCGACCATCGCAGGATGGAAGCCGATCAGCATCAACGGCAAACGGAAGAGGAACGAGCCCGCGATGAAGCCCGTCCAGGTCTGCCGCAGCGCAGTGGAGAGGTTATAATGCTGGCTCGAGTGATGATTGACATGGCTCGCCCAGAACCAGCGGACGCGGTGCGCGGTGCGGTGGAAGAGGTAATAGGCGAAGTCATCGAGGACGAAACAGAGGATCCACGCCCACCACTGAAAGGGAATAGTGGTCGCGCGATACTGGTAGAGCCAGACTGACAGGCCGAAGATCAGCGCGCCGGTGAGCGCGCCGGCAACGCTGCTGCCGAACCCGAACAGCAGGGAAATCAGGGTGTCCTTCGGCTCATATTTCTCGGGCGCGCGAAACCGCGCCCAGACCATCTCGACCACGATCAACAGGACGAAGGCGGGAACCGCGTAATCCACCGGATTGGGCAGGGAGTTCATGTCAGATGCCTCAGGCCCGAGGCCCAATATTGCGCGTCCGGACCGAGATCGAGCGTGACCTTGCCAAAGGTGCGTTCGCCCGTGCCGATGGTCAGAAAATTCCGGTCGAGTCGCGCCATGATATTGCGGTCAAGCAGCCGCCCGACGAAATGCGCGCCGTTGCGGCGAATCAGCATCTGGCGACCCTCGGCATCCCGCAGCAACGCGCCAATGCCCGCGCGATCGATCGCAACAGCCGTGGGCTTGAATCCGCACACAGCCTCATTGGCCAAGACACGTGCCTGATCCTCATCGCGAATGCGAACATCACCGCCAAGCTTCATCCACCAGGCGATTGCAGCCATGAGCAGCACAGCCGCCAGCGATGCGCCGAGTTGGATCAACGCAGTCATGCCTTGGCCCGCAAAATTTCCATAAGGGCGGCAACCGGCGTCAGGTCATAGCCTGCCTGTGCCGCCTTTTCATTCAGCATCGCAGGATGTTCGCCAATTGAGGACTGCGCCAATGCCCAGAGCAGCGTCGAGCGCGTGCCCGAGCGGCAATAGGCGAGGACCGGGCCTGCGGCATTTTCAAGCGCGTCGGCCATCGTCCTTACTTGCGCTTCGGAAAACCCGGAATGGGTGACCGGGATCGCGATATAATCGATGCCTGCCGCGCGCGCTGCGGCTTCAATCTCGGCACCGGGGACCTGATCGTCCGACTCGCCTTCGGGGCGGTTGTTGATGATGAGCGTTACCCCTTGCGCGAAGGCTGCCGCTACGGCGTCGGTGCCGATCTGTGGGGATACCATGATCGTTTCGTCAAGCGTGCTGAACATCGCTCCTCTCCTCCTCTGAGCGCCTTAGAGCAGACAGAAAAGCATCGCCATAGGCTTCGAGCTTGCGCGCGCCGACCCCGGTGATGTTGCCCAGCGCAGCCAGCGTGCCCGGCTTGGCCAGCGCCATTTCGCGCAACGTCGAATCGTGGAAGATGACATAGGGCGGCACACCTGCTTCCTCGGCCAGTTCGCGACGCCGGGCGCGCAACGCTTCGAACAGCGGATCGCCGACCGGGTTTGCTTCCTGACCCCGCTTGCGGCGGCGTTCGCGCTTGGGCGGAATGACCAGTTCGACACTGGTATCGCCTTTTAGGATCGCCCGGGCCTCAGGGCCGAACATCAGCCCGCCATGTTCATTCGGGCGCAGCGCATCCCGCAGCAGGAGAGCGCGGGCAATGGGCTTGATCAGCGCGGCTTCATCACCGGTGACGATGCCGAACACTGACAGCCGGTCATGGCCGAGCTTTTCGGCGCGCTCGTTGAGGTCGCCGGTCAGCACGGCTTCCAGATGCCCGACGCCAAAGCTCTGCCCGGTGCGATAGACGGCAGAGAGAAATTTGCGCGCGGTTTCGGTCGCGTCAATGGCGGCAGGCTTTTCCAGGCAGTTATCGCAATTTCCGCAGGCCTCGGGCGGGGTTTCGCCAAAGTGCCGCAAGAGGATCGCGCGGCGGCACCCTGCAGTTTCGACCAGCGCACCCAGTGCGGTCAATCGCGTGCGTTCGCCCGGCAGGCGGGACGGGTCGACTTCGCTAAGCCTTTGCCGCGCCTTGGCGAAATCTTCCGCCCCCCAGAACATGTGCGCGACCGCCGGATCGCCATCGCGGCCCGCGCGGCCCGTCTCCTGATAATAGGCTTCGATCGATTTGGGCAGACCGGCATGCGCCACGAACCGCACATCGGGCTTGTCTATCCCCATCCCGAACGCGACGGTCGCGACCATCACCATGTCTTCGGATGCCACGAAATCATGCTGGTTCTTCGCCCGCACCTTGGGATCAAGACCCGCATGATAGGCACGGGTCGGCCTGCCCGTCTTCGCCAGTTGTTCCGCCAACTTCTCTGTTCCCGCGCGGGTTTGTGCGTAGACGATCCCGGGGCCGGGCGTGCTCGCGACCAGATCGACAATCTGCTGCGTTGTCCCCTGTTTGGGCGACATGGCGTAGCGGATATTCGGGCGGTCGAACCCCGCCACGATCATCCCGCCGACCGGAATCCCCAACTGCGCCAATATGTCCCCGCGCGTATGGGCGTCCGCCGTCGCCGTCAGCGCAAGGCGCGGGACGTCTGGGAAATCGTCCATAAGCGGGCGAAGCAAGCGATAGTCCGGGCGGAAATCATGCCCCCATTCCGAAACGCAATGCGCCTCATCAATGGCGAACAGCGAGATCTTCGCTTCACGCAGCAGCCCGCGAAACTCATAGCCCGATGCCCTCTCGGGTGCCGCATAAAGCAGGTCGAGTTCACCGCGTCGGAACCGCGCCATCGTCTCGTCGCGATTGTCGTCGGCGGAGGTCAGCGTCGCCGCCCGGATGCCAATCGCGTTCGCGGCCCGCAACTGATCGTGCATCAGCGCAATCAGCGGCGAGATGACGACACACGTCCCCTCCATTGCGAGTGAAGGGAGTTGGAAGCAAAGCGACTTGCCAGCGCCGGTTGGCATCACGGCCAGCGTCCGTTCGCCCGCCAGCACCCGGTCGATCACGCGGCTCTGTACGCCTCGAAATTCATGGAAGCCGAAAACCGTCTGGAGGAGGGAAAGGGCATCTGCCACTGAACGAAACTCTAATTCTGGACCGGGCCTTCGAATTTTTCGATTACCCAGTCCTCGGCCTGCGCGGCGGCAATCCAGTCCTGCATGAACGGATGCGCGATCACCGCCTGCATATAGGGCACGGCAAATTGCGCGACAGGCAGCGAGTAAGTGATGAAGCGCGTCACGACCGGAGCATACATGATGTCCGCCGCTCCGAATGCGCCGAACAGGAAATCGCCTTCGCCCCCGTAACGCGCGCGCGCCTGCGCCCAGAGTTCCATGATCCGCTCAATATCGGCCTTGACCTCGGCGCTCGGCGTCTTGGCCGGATAGATTTGCCGGATGTTCATCGAATGCTCGCGGCGCAGTGCAGCAAAGCCCGAATGCATCTCCGCTGCCATCGACCGCGCCATTGCCCGCGCGCCTTCATCGAACGGCCAGAATTTATCGCCGCCCGATTTCTCGTTCAGATATTCGATGATCGCCAGACTGTCCCAAACCACGGTATCGCCATCCCACAGGATCGGCACCTTGCCGGAAGAGGGAGCGAACTCATCATCCTCGCGCCGCTTCGACCATTGATCGTTGTAAAGCGGCACGACCGCTTCCTCGAATGGCAGCCCGGACTGCCTGCAGGCGAGCCAGCCGCGGAGAGACCAACTGGAATAGGTTTTATTGCCGATAAAGAGTTTGCGCATGGCTCACCCTATCGCCTCAATCACGGCTGCACGCAATTCGGGAATGCCCATACCCTTTTCACTGGAGGTGAGGATGAGATCGGGATGGGCGGCCGCGCGCTTGCGAACTTCGGCTTCGGTTGCGGCGGCGACTTCGGCGAGTGCACTGGCCTTGATCTTGTCGGTCTTGGTCAGGACGAGGCGGTAGCTGACTGCTGCCTTGTCGAGCATCTCCATCACTTCGCGATCGACATCCTTCAAGCCGTGACGGCTATCAACCAGCACCAGAGTCCGCTTCAGAACCTGCCGCCCGCGCAGGAAATCATTGATCAGGAAGCGCCATTTCTTGACGATATCCCTGGGCGCTTCGGCAAAGCCATAGCCGGGCATGTCGACGAGCCGGAACGCCAGTGGTGTTCCCACATCGAAGAAGTTCAACTCCTGCGTGCGGCCCGGCGTGTTCGATGTGCGCGCGAGGCTGCTGCGGTTGGTCAGCGCGTTGAGCAGCGAGGATTTGCCCACGTTGGAGCGCCCCGCAAACGCCACTTCATTGACCGTGGGCTCGGGCAGGAACTCAAGCGCGGGCGCCGATTTCAGGAACGTGATCGGTCCGCTGAAAATCTTGCGCGCGGCCTCCAGTTGCTCTTCGGTGAAGCTCATGTCTTGACTGGAACCTTCAGCGCCGGGTGCCGTGAATAGAGCCATTTCTGCTGCGCGATCGTCAGCAAGTTGGACATGATCCAGTAAAGCTGCAAGCCGGCCGCGAACGGGGCCATCATGAACATCATGATCCACGGCATGATGCTGAACATCTGTTGCTGGACAGGATCCATCGGCGCGGGGTTGAGCTTGAACTGGAGGAACATCGTAATCCCAAGGATGATCGGGAAAATGCCGAGTGCGAGGAAACTCGGCGGCGTAAAGTGCAGCAAGCCGAACAGGTTCAGCACGGTCGCTGGATCGGGTGCCGACAGATCATGTATCCACAGCGCGAAGGGCTGGTGCCGCATTTCAATCGTCAGCATCAGCACCTTGTAGAGCGCGTAGAAGACCGGAATCTGGAGGAAGATCGGCAAACAGCCTGCCATCGGGTTGATCTTTTCACGCTGGTAGAGCGCCATCATTTCCTGCTGGAGCTTGGGTTTGTCGTCCTTGTGCTTTTCCTGAAGCGCCTTCAATTTGGGCTGGACCACGCGCATCGCCGCCATTGAGGCGAACTGCCGCTGCGCGATCGGGAACATCAGCCCCCGCACGGTCAGCGTCAGAAGGATAATCGCCACCCCGAAATTGCCAACCAGCTTGAATAGCCAGTCGAGATATTTGAAGATCGGTTTCTCGATGATCTCAAACCAGCCCCAGTCGATGGCCTTATCGAACAGGGGAATGCCCGCCTCCTGATAGGCGTCGAGCGTGTTCACTTCCTTGGCGCCCGCGAACAGACGGCTCGTGCTCGTGGAAATAGCGCCGGGGCCGATCAGGGCTTGTGGCACCGCATATTCGGCCTGGTAGTTGCCGTTTCCGGCGCGGAAGCCGGCGTCGATATTCGCACCTTGATCAGGAACGAGCGCGGTCAACCAGTAGTGATCGCCAAAGCCGATCCAGCCACCCTTGCTCTGAAAATGCTCGCCTGCAACCGGCGCGGCATCGATATCCTTCCAGTCGACCTTATAGTTCATCGCACCGTTGAACGCTCCGACCGGGCCGACATGGTTGGTCCAGCTACTCGCATCCTTCGATTTTCCGAACCGGCTCACATAACCATAGGGCCGCGCGCCGACCGTTCCCGTCCCGCCATTTTCAAGCGTCTGGGTGACGGTGAAGAGATAGTCCTTGTCCACCGCAATCCGGATGGAGAAGCGCTGGCCATTGGCGTTGGCCCAGCGCAGTGTCAGGGGCTTTTCAGGCGTCAGGACGGCGCCGTCCGCCTGCCACGCGGTGTTGGCATCGGGCGCGACAAGGCCATCGCCCGACCAGCCAAAACCAGCAAAATAGCTGTTGGCCGCCGTCGCAGGCGCAAGCAGGCGCACCGGGGGCGAATCCTTTTTGATCGTTTCCTTGTGCGACAACAGAACGAGATCGTCGATCACAGCACCTTTGAGGTTGATCGACCCCTTGAGGCGCGGCGTCTCGATCGCAACGCGCGGCGCGCCGGCCAAAGCGCGCGCCACATCGATTCGTGCGGTCTGGGCGGCGACAGGCGCGGCGGGCGCGTTCGCAACCTTGGGGGCTGTGACACCGAGTTTGGGCTGGGGAAAATAACGTTCGGAAAGCGCCGTCCAGCCGATCAAAACAAGCGCGGACAGCACGATCGCCAAGATCATGTTACGCTGATTGTCCAAAGTCTGCTTCCCCTAAATCTTATGGAACCGGATCATAACCGTGGCCGCCCCAAGGGTGGCACCGCATGATCCGTTTGGCTGACATCCAGCCGCCTTTGGCCGCCCCATAGCGGCTTACCGCCTCAATTGCATAGGCCGAACATGAAGGCTGGTAACGACAGGAGGGCGGCAGGATGACAGATGGGCCAAGCTGCCAGCCCCGGGCGATCAGGATCAGCAGTCTTGCAATCACCGTAATGCCTTTACCAACGCCTTGACCAGGTCGGTCTTCAGCGTTGCAAAATCGCGCTCAATGCCACCGGCGCGACCAATCAGGATGTGATCCGATCCCGGAACGCCATCCGGCGCGATCACTGCACGGGCCAGTTCGCGAAAGCGGCGCTTCATGCGATTGCGGACCACGGCATTACCAATTTTCTTCGTCACCGTGATCCCCAGCCGCATGGCCGGATCGTGATCGCCCCGCGCGCGCACCAACAGCACAAAGCCGGGCGTCGCCACCCGGCTTGCTGCGTTGGCGGCCAGAAAGTCCGACCGCTTTCTGATCGAAATCAGGCGGAGAGTTTCTTGCGGCCGCGTGCACGACGGGCGCGAATCACTGCCCGGCCGCCGACCGTCGACATCCGTGCGCGAAAGCCGTGGCGGCGTGCGCGAACCAGGTTGCTCGGCTGAAAAGTGCGCTTCATCACTCATGTCCTTGGTAAATCATCTTAAACTAAAAAGAGCCGCCCGCGAAGACGGCCTTTGATGCGGGATCGGTTAGGCAGACTCTGGCTGAAAGTCAATTGCCCGCCTTTTCGTTCCGCTTCGCGCGCTCGATCCGCCGCTTGGCGCTCTTGCGACGAAGGCCCCAATCGGTCCAATAGCCAATCTTTGGCTGCTTGCGTTTGAAATGCACATAGCGCTTCTTCGCCCACAATGAGCTTCTCAGAATGAGTCCGAGGCCGATCGCGAACACAATCGTGCCGCCCGGCCCTGGGATCGGGCCAGCGATCGGCGTTGCGAGTATAAAAAGGCAACCGACTAGGAACACTACGGTTCTGTAGACGGGGCTCCGGCCCAATACATTCCAACGTTCCTTGAGCTTCATGGCGTCGATGTGGTGCCCATTTGTGGCATCCGCAAGACGCCGCCGCGAGATTAAGTCAGTTGGTGATGTGATACTGAGCCAGTTCGGGCCGGGTCATGTAATGGATGCTGTCAAACGATGCCCGGTTGGTGAAGGCATAGAAGGCTCTGGCCTCCTCCGGGGACAGTCCGACGTCCTGATAGTAGCGCAGATAGGCCAAATGCGCCGGATCGCCAGCGGGCACATCGCGAGCTTGCCGCCCGTCCTCATCTTCCCAGCTATGGACGCCGAATTCGGCGCCGGGCTCCGCAGTGCGATGCACGCCGGCAAGGAATAGCTCCACCCCGCCCGAACGCACCGACCCGCCGCGCGGAACCAGCGTGCTGATCCCGGCACGGTGGATTATCCGTGCAACTTCAAGATTGGCATCGTCATTCTCGGTGCCCGGACAGTCGATCATGCGGATCAGGATGATGCCGGGATAAGCAGCAAGCATCCGGTGGACCTGATCGGGTGTAGATTGATCGATGACACCGTTCAACTCTGCAACAGACCCACTCATGACCGAGAATGGCCCGAACTGCGCGATGGCAGACGGATTGGGCACGGACGGCACAAAATCGCCGTCGGTAATAACCTCTTCATATTGGACAGCCTCAACAGTCGTGCTTGCGGTTTCCGCTCGAGCGAGCTGCGGCAAAGACAGGAGGAAGGGCGAGACGAAGAAAACAACCCGGATCGCTTCAATCACTCCCGAAATCGCCAGATTAACGGCCCGCGTCGGGCGGGACTCGGAACCGGAGGTGAGCAAGCACATCATCGATCAACACTGGCTTGATCCGGTTTCTTTTTGCTTGCTGGACACCGTTAATGCCATATTGACCATGGCCCGGCGTTGATGGTCGCAACGGTGCAAACAGTGGCCTATCTGGGCCTCGATGCTCGCAGCGTCGAAGTGCAATGTCAGGTTGCACCGGGAAATCCGAGATTCGCCATTGTCGGCCTGCCCGACAAGGCGGTCGCCGAAAGCCGCGAGCGCGTCCATTCGGCAATTTCGGCGATGGGGCTGTCGCTGCCGCCCAAGCGGATCACGGTCAATCTCTCGCCCGCCGACCTGCCCAAAGAAGGGTCGCATTACGATCTGCCAATTGCGCTGGCACTTTTGGGGGCGATGGGCGTGGTCGATGCCGAAACACTTGCAAGCTATGTCGTGGTGGGAGAGCTCGGGCTTGATGCGCGCATCGCGGCTTCGCCCGGCGTCTTGCTGGCGGCGCTTCATGCCGCCCAACATCAATTGGGGCTGGTCTGCCCGGCATCGCAAGGCCCTGAGGCCGCGTGGGCGGGCCAGGTCGAAGTGATCGCGGCACCAGACGTGCTCTCCTTGCTCAACCACTTCAAGGGCAGCATATTGCTCAAACCACCCGAACCGGGTGAAGCCGAAAAGCGCATCGGTGGGCCGGACCTTGCGCAGGTCAAGGGCCAGGAAACAGCCAAGCGGGCAATCGAGATTGCCGCGGCTGGAGGGCATAATCTGGTCATGGTTGGCCCGCCAGGTTCCGGAAAATCACTTCTTGCCGCCTGTATACCCGGAATATTGCCGGATCTCACAGCCACCGAAGCACTCGAAGTATCAATGGTTGCAAGCGTTGCGGGCGAGCTTCCCGGAGGACGAATGATCCGCTCCCGGCCGTTTCGCACGCCGCATCATTCGGCTTCGATGGCAGCACTTGTCGGCGGAGGATTGAAGGTCAGGCCCGGCGAAGTCAGCCTTGCGCATCTGGGCGTGCTGTTTCTGGACGAGCTGCCCGAATTTCAGCGCGCTGTTCTCGATTCGCTCCGCCAACCGCTCGAAACGGGGCAAGTCAGCGTCGCCCGCGCCAATGCGCATGTCACCTTTCCAGCGCGGGTGCAGTTGATCGCGGCGATGAACCCGTGTCGTTGCGGACATCTGGGAGACGCGGCGCTGGCTTGCGCCCGGGCGCCACGCTGTGCTGCAGATTATCAGGCAAAGGTTTCGGGACCGCTGCTCGATCGCATCGACCTGCACATTGAGGTTCAGGCCGTGAGCGCGGCAGACCTCGTTCTCCCGCCGCCCGCTGAGGGGTCGGCCGAAGTGGCGGCGCGCGTATTGGCCGCGCGGGACCGGCAGACCGAACGCTATTTGGGAAAGGGCGTCCGCACCAATTGTGAGGCGGATGGCGCGTTGCTGGAAAGCGTTGCAACGCCAGACGAGCCGGGTCGCAGGCTGCTGGCGCAGGCAGCCGAAGCGATGCGATTGACAGCACGTGGCTATACCCGCGTCTTACGGGTTGCACGCACCATTGCCGATCTGGCAGAATCGGATGGCGTTGGCAGAATTCATATTGCAGAAGCATTGAGTTATCGGCGACAAGCACCCCGTAACTGAACAAGCCTTGGGAGGGCGGATATGCAGTGGATCATCGGACCGTTGAAGAAATATGCAGATTTCAGCGGGCGGGCGTCGCGCAGGGAATTCTGGCTTTTCATGCTGTTCGTCACTATCCTGACCGTTGCGGCCCACTCTGTCGATGAGCCTGACGGACGAAACGCAGCCGTCGCTATGAACATGGGAATCGCCGAACTGTCGGTCACTCTGCTGCTCCTTTTGCCATCAATCACAGTCGGCGTCAGGCGTTTGCATGATACCGGGCGGAGCGGCTGGTGGATGATGCTGGTCTACCTCCCCTGGCTGGCAACCCTCGTTTCGCAAGCCGATCCGGCGCTGACTTTGGCATCGGCTGGTGCATTGCTGGTCGGCGGAATCGCCTGGATCGTCCTGCTTCTCCTGCCCGGCGAAACAGGCGAAAATGCCTTTGGTGCGCCGCCTCTATAAGGCGTTTGCGGGGAGATACCGCGCCGGTAAATTGAAGGCTCAGCTCTACGATCGCCTCGTCAACAAGTGCATGTGGAGCCCCTAGAATCGGTTTGCGAAATGCCTTTCTCTGGCTATAGGCGAGCCAGCGCGGGCGTGGTGGAATTGGTAGACGCGCGGGATTCAAAATCCCGTTCCGCAAGGAGTGTGGGTTCGATTCCCACCGCCCGCACCAACCAATTCGGTGATCCAAGGTTTGCCCAGAACCGGGTTTGGATCATTGTTGATAGAGGTTTAAAAGTCGAACGATTGGCACCCTCCACCTTTAGAGCGTCATATCGACGGCCTTCCTTATCAGTAAAGCAATGCCCCCGCCCAGCTTCAAGCAGGCGCGAGCTTCATGATCTCCGCCATGTTGTTGTAGTAGAAGGCGTCCATGATCGCTTTGTCGCAATTGGTCATTGTGCCTTCAAACTTCTGAATTGGATCCGCTGAACCCTCGGGATGCGGATAGTCCGAGGCAAAGACCAGCATTTCCGGCCCGATCTGCTCAATGACCCAGCCGACCGGCTCACCGGCAAATGGTGCAACCCGGATATGGCGTTTCGCCGTTACCGAGGGCATTTCGTCAAACTTGCTCAGGCGCTTGAAGACATTGGCCGTGAAATCGATCATCCTCAGCCATGAAGGGAGCCAGACGCAACCCTGTTCCATCGAAATGATCCGAAGGGCGGGGTGGCGCTGGAAAACGCCGTCATAGATCATGGCACCCAAAAACAGCTGGACCGAATTGGCGATCGTCATCACGCCGACTTCGCCGGCGGGCGCGTCGTCGCCAATTTCATGGAAGACGCGGCCGTTGTTCCGGAAACTCTGCGAGACGGGGTCATAACGACCGTTGATCGCAACGTGCGATACTACCGGGATGCCGTACTCGACGAACTTGGCCCATACGACATCGAAGTCGGGGTGCGTGAAGGATTGCGCCTCCGGGTTGGGTTCATTGGTATCGACAGCGAATGTGTAGCAACCGTCAGCAAGACCTTCCTCCAGCAACTCGATTGTCTTTTTGGGGCCGAGGCTGAGCGGAACATATCCGACCGCGCGCATCCGGCTGTCCTGCTTGCAGAAATTGCCCATTGCCCGGTTGAGCGCGCGGGACCCCGCTTCCAGCACCTTGGGATCGGGATCGTGGACGAATTGGTGGAAAGTGAAAGTCGCAAGCACGAGCTGGATCTCGTATCCGAACAGATCGATCGCCCGCGACCGTTCGGCGGGATCGAACGCGCCGAGCCGTCCCCAGCCAACCTTGGTATTATCAAGAATTTGCGCTTCATATTCGGCGATGAGTTCGGGGTTGCCCTGCCGCGCCTGAAACTGCTCGCGCCCAATCTCGAGCCGGTCGCGCTTCTGCATGACAGCCTTTTGCTCGAGCATCGACGGAATTTTGTCCTTCTCGTCCTCGCTCGCCGTGCGGAAGAGGAAGTCCTCGAGTTCAATCAGATGGCTGTCGACATCAATGATTCGTCTTGTGCCTGCATAGGTCATGGTGCTTCCTCTCATCATTCTGTTTTCCGGCCTGTCGTCGTCTGCTTCCAGCGGCAATCCCATCGCAACAAGGCACAGCGAAATGGCGCTGTGATGCCGTTGATAATCGGCTATCATAAATATATATAAGGTCAATAATATTGTCTTTTTTTAAGATCAAGCCATTAACCGCCCCGGCGACTCCTATCATCGAATAGAACACCATATTCGGGATCGGGTCGGCATTTTCCTATGCGGCGAAAATTAACACACCTGATCGTCCGGGTTAACGTAAAAGGATAATAAATATAATAATAATTGAATGTTTGCCGCCAGGAGAACGTGAAAACCGTCCTGCTGGCCGGACCGTTTGGGACAGCGGCTGACATAACTGAGAAACGAGCAGGATGGCCCCTTCCCGTCCGGCTGCCCTATGGCATCGGTGCAGAGGGCGAACTTGTCTTCCCTGACACCGAACCGACAAGATCCGAAAGTGCGGTCCTATCGCGCCCCATCCACCAATTCGCAAATGTCGGGCTTCTCGAGAACCGAAATCGAGAGGGGCGCGTTGGCCATACGCGGCTCAAGCAATTCGATGATATTGCCTTCCGGATCGCGCGCGAAGAGCGAACGGACCAAGTCATTTTCGATGATCCCAGACACCATTTCTCCACCGAGCGCGGCCAATCGAGCCGCATCATCGGCCAGATCGTCGCTCTCAAGGCAAATATGGCTATAGCCCGGATCGAGAAAGTCTCGCGGAGCCGTTTCCGGCGGATATTCGGGCGCGTGAAATTGCCAGAGCTCCAAGAGCATATTGCCGGTCTTCAACCACGCGCCTTCGATACGCGCATCGACGAGACCGCCCATCCGATCGAATTGAGGCCCCGGCCCGAAGCGGCCCCGGCTGCGCAATTCTGCTCCGAACAGCCGCCCATAGAATGCAACGGCCGCATCCATGTCGCGCGTGACGACGGCGACATGGCCCATCCAGGTCGGCTCTGTTGCGGGCGCATAGGGCAGCCCCTCAATCTCCATGATATTGCCTTCTGGATCGCGCGCATAGGCATATTGGTTGCCAGTGCCGAGATCGAGGGGCGGCGCAATCAAGGTGCCACCATTGCCGAGCACCGCCTGTTCAAGAATCGTACAGTCGAAATTCTGCACGCAGAAATGGCGTATTCCCGGGCGATTAATGGGGTTGTCTTCCACATCGGGCGCGCCAGATGGCCATTGCTGAGCCAGCAGTTTAAGGTAGCCATTGCGGCCGGCGAGCAGCGATTGACCAACTCCCAAATTTTCCGCGGCGGCCAATTGTTGGCTCGGAAGCGCAATCGCCTGCGCGGCTTCAACCGGGAGGCGGTACATCCCGGCGGCTGAACAATAATACCGCTCAGCCGCAACGAGATCGCGAACCACCAGCGCCACATGATGTATGCCCTTGATCATAGATCACTGCCTCACGCATCAAGTGCAAATGATGCCGCAGGCCAGACTCGACACAGAGTCGAGGGGCCTGCGGCTGACATATTGGAATTCCGCCCGATCAGAATTTGCCGCGAAGTGTAACCTTCCAGGTTCGGGGGTCACCAATGTACTGGTTCGTTGTTTGGCCGCCATCGAGCACGCCGTAGGAACTGGGATAGATGTAATGGACATAGTTCTTGTTGGTTACGTTCTCGACCGAGAAGGTGATACCATAATTGTTGTCTGGTCCATTGAACCCGGCACGCAGGTTGAGCAAACCGTAGGCATCAACGTTGTAAAGAGGTCTGTTAGCAAGGTCGGTGTTCTTGGCCGACTGCCAGGTCCATTCAGCCCTCATGAAGCCTTCGAAATTCGAACTTCCAAGTTTTGTGCGATAGTCGCCTATGATCGAATAGAAATCGCGGGCATTGTCGCGGAACCGCAAACCGTTCAGCGCAGGATTGGCCGCAAACTTCGCGATCTTGATGTCGTTCAGTGTGTAGGCCCCCGTCAAGGACAGGCCCGGCAAGATCGCCGGTCGCAGGATGACTTCAGCCTCGATTCCCTTGGACTTGAGAAGATCGATCCCGATGTTGAGGGCCGCGCCGACCGCACTTGGTGTGATCGTCTGCAAATTGCGCAGCTTTTGGCTGTACACGGTGATGTTGGTTGTCAGCGCCTTGTCGAACAAAGATGTTCTTATCCCGGCTTCCCACAACGTTGGGATTTCGGGTTTCAGCACCGGCAGTCCGCCTGGTGACAGGACGGCGGCCACATTGACACTTTCCGCGACATCGATGCCGGGGCCCTTGTAACCGCGCGACCACGAAACATAGGTCATGACATCATCGGTCCAGGCGTAACGTGCAATCACCCGGCCCGACAGATTGTCGTTCTTGTATGGCTGGATGCCTGTATAATCGGGGCCGAAGAAGCCCGAGAACGGTTTCGTTGGATCGAACGCGACCGTTGTGCGCTTATAGGTAGCGAGCAGCGAATCATGAGTATAGCGACCGCCGAGGATGATTGAGGCCTTGTCGGTCAGATGGAATGTCGTTTCGCCATATGCGGCATAGCTGTCGGTTGAAACCGCGCGGGTGGCGTCCGTGCGTGCGTTGAAGAAAAAGCCCGGAAATGGCAGGGCCAACTCTATGTCGACATGCGCATCGGGCACAGCCAGATTCTGGTGGAAGAAAAACAGGCCCGCGACAATATCCGCAACCGATCCGACCTTGGTGTTGAGCCGCAATTCCTGCGTGAACTGTTCGGTATTGACCTTGGTGCCGTTACGGCTGTTGACGTTTGAGTTGGAGACACCATCGGCCTCGTTGAACTCATCGATGCTCCATTTCCGCCAAGCGGTAATCGAACTTAGCGAACTATTGCCGAAATCATAATCGACGTTGAGTGCGAGACCGCGTGATGATTGCGCCTCGAGAAGCCGATCATAAAGGACCCCGACCTTTCTGTTGCTGGGCCCGGCAACAATCCCATAGGCCGCAAGCGCGGTGCGCAATTGCTGAACGCCAGGGTTGGTCGCGAAATTCAAAAGACCTATGGGTGTACCTGCGGTCCGGAATGTCGAGGTGCAGCAGTGATTGCGGCTATGGCCAATGTCACCCGTCAGCACCATTCTGAGATCATCGTTGGGCTGGAACAACAGTTTGCCGCGCAGCGAATAGCTATCCCGGTCGTTTAAATCTCGCTGGCCGGGAATTGCGTTTTCAAGCACGCCATCACGTTTGTTGTATGTGCCGGTCAGGCGGAACGCCAGTTTGTCGCCGGCCAAAGGTCCAGTTACCGTCCCGCGCACTTTGAATTCATTAAAGCTGCCATAGGTAGCGTCAGCGCTGCCGCCAAAGGCGAATGCGGGATCGTTCGTCTGGATGCTAATCACACCTGCAGACGCGTTTTTGCCAAATAGGGTGCCTTGCGGCCCTTTGATGATTTCGATCGACTTGACGTCGAGAAAGTCAGAGAAACCCTGGGCTTCTCGGCCAAGCACGACACCGTCGACTACAGTCGATACACTTGATTCAAAGCCATCGCTGAAGCTGAAAGTGGAAATGCCGCGAATCTTGGACCCGCTTGCCCGGGTCGTGTTCAGTGGCGAGAGGGCAATGCCAGGAACGAAGCGGACGACGTCGCTGACCTG
>JANLQV010000206.1:0-9424 GCA_031368025.1 Sphingomonadales bacterium
CGCATGCCAGTAGTGACACCTCTCCCAGCGGGAGAGGGAGGGGCCCGCGCGAAGCGTGGGAGGGTGAGGGTGAGTGTCTTGCGTAATTATCGTAACCAACCCTCCGGCACCGTGTCCCGCGCACGCAGTCTGCGGCGCAACGCGACGGAATCGGAAAGGCGACTGCGCCGGGCACTGCGCGAGGCTTTTCCCGAAGCGAAATTCCGCTTCCAGGTTCCTTACGGCCCCTATTACGCCGATTTTCTCAGCTTCTCGGCCAAACTCATCATCGAAGTGGACGGCGGGCAACATGCAGACGCCATCGAGTATGATGATGCCCGCACGCGCTATCTCGAGGCCCAAGGCTACAAGGTCGTGCGTTTCTGGAATAATGATATTTTTGAAAACCTCGATGGCGTGTTGAGCATCATCGCCACCGCCTTGTCACCCTCACCCTCCCAAGCCTGACGGCTTGGGCCCCTCCCTCTCCCGCAAGGAGAGGGGATTTTGGAGCCAACCATGTCCCTCACCGAAGCACGCAACCAGTATAAGCCTTTTGAATATCCCTGGGCCTATGATTTCTGGTAACGCCAGCAGCAGATCCACTGGATGCCGGAGGAAGTGCCGCTGGGTGAGGATTGCCGTGATTGGGCGCAAAAGCTCACCGATCATGAGCGCAATCTGCTGACGCAGATTTTCCGCTTCTTCACCCAGGCCGATGTCGAGGTGCAGAATTGCTACCACGAACATTATGGCCGGATCTTCAAGCCGACCGAGATCAAGATGATGCTCGCGGCATTCAGCAACATGGAAACGGTGCACATCGCGGCCTATTCGCATCTGCTCGATACGATCGGCATGCCCGAAAGCGAATATGGCATGTTCCTTCAATACAAGGAGATGAAGGACAAGCATGATTATCTGAGCACCTTCAATGTCGACACCGATGAGGATATCGCCCGCACCCTCGCGATGTTCGGCGGCTTCACCGAAGGTCTGCAACTCTTCGCGAGCTTTGCGATGCTGATGAACTTCCCGCGCTTCAACAAGATGAAGGGCATGGGCCAGATCGTCAGCTGGAGCGTGCGTGACGAAAGCCTGCACTGCGAAGGCATCACCCGCCTGTTCCACGCCTTCACCAAGGAACGCGACTGCCTGACCAAATCGGTCAAGGACGATATCCTCGATTGCTGCCAGAAGACCGTGCGGCTGGAGGATGCGTTCATCGACCTCGCTTTCGAGGACGGCCCCGTTCCCGGCATGACCGCGAAGGAAATCAAGAAATACATCCGCTACATCGCCGATTGGCGGCTGGGCCAGCTTGGCTTCAAGCCGATGTACATGATCGACGAACACCCCCTCCCCTGGCTCGCCCCGCTGCTCAACGGAGTGGAACACGCCAACTTCTTCGAAACCCGCGCGACCGAATATTCAAAGGCCGCGACGCGGGGGACGTGGAACGAAGTCTGGGATTCGTTCGACCGCCGCAAGGACGCCAAGGCCGCCAATGACGGGGCCGGGGTGGTGGAAGCGCCGGAGAAGGATATGTTTGAGCAGGCTGGGATTGCTGCGGAGTAGGATTTTCGCCGGGTGATTTTTGAACTATTTTCTCATAGAAAAAGGAAAGCTGAAGCGCGCGCGGCCGACGTCTATCAATACGAAGATGTTCCAATTAAACTTCGCGTTCAAATGCAGCAGTTGATGCGTGAAGCAATTGGGCCGCAATATCGTTCAAACGACTACGGATTCGATAGTCCAACACATAATCCTGAAATGTGGGAAATAGTTCACGGCACGCTTTGCCGTGAATTAGGTATACACAACTTGGGCCGTGACGGCTTGCCTATAGAGCAAGTTATGCATTTTATTGAGGTTTGCGAGCCCGACGAATTTGTCGACGTAATTGAGCTATGCGCTCGTGTTGTCTCTCGAGTTTTGCAGCCAATGACAGAATACGACCGCCAAAAACTCGGCGTCAAGCAAAAACCGGAAGACGCAATTAGCGAGATTAACTATCGCTTCCGAGAAGCGTGCTTTGGATACCAATTTGAAAACGGAACCGCCTTTCGCGTTGATTCGGAGTTCATGCATGAGGAGCTGGTAAAGCCGACGCTTCGAATTTTATCTGGTCAAGGCTATGACGGCGCTCGACAGGAATTTTTGGAGGCTCACCGCCACTATCGAGCCGGCGACTATGAACAAGCGATTATCGAAGCGGCAAAGGCCTTTGAAAGCACACTGAAGATTGTTTGTGAGCAAAAACATTGGCCTTTCGAAAAGGGGGCTCGATCGAGCGACCTCCTGAAAATAGTCCGATCCAATGGCCTTTGGCCGGACTATCTGGACGCATCATTTGACCAACTCCTTGCAACACTAACATCGGGCTTGCCAAAAGTTCGGAATGAACAGAGTGCACACGGTCAAGGAAGTGCGGTGCGAACAACACCACGACATGTGGCCGCCTATGCTATACACCTAGCAGCGACTAAAATTGTTTTCGTCTCGGATGCCGCACTTGCATCGGAGTAGATGTTCACCTCAATCCCGCCAATAATCAGCCCGCTCCGGAAGCTACGGTGACGGCTTACTTAACCCCAAAATTTCCCGCATCACCCGCACTCCCCATCACGAAAGTCCGGAGCGCCAGACCTGATCAGTGCGCCCGGGCCGATTTCTCTTCCGGATTCGGGCCGGTCGTTTTCGTTCCAGATTGCCAGCCGCCACTCATTGCCTGCACACAGTTCCAGTTCTGCACCGTGCATCGTGATCAGCTTCACGCCGATGATAAGGTGTTGGTGGCCGAGTATCATGACTAATGTTTATCATTGTTCAACGATTGTTTGTCAATAGCTTCCGATCAGTGATCGCTTTGCGGTCGATTCCGGGGCGCTATCGGGGAATGGATATCAGTAACAGGCTCGCACGAAACTTGCGGATGCTTCGCGCCGAAAGGCAGTGGACGCAGGAGTATGTCGCCTTCGAAGCCGGAATGTCCAAGGTCTATCTCAGCGATCTTGAGCGGGCCAGACGCAATCCCAGCATTGGCGTCCTCGAAAAGCTCGCCACCGTCTTCGCCGTCCCGCCCGCCCGGTTGCTCGATTAATCCCCACCCGTCACCCCGGCGCAGGCCGGTGCCCAGTCCCAAGCGAACTGACTCTTCCGGCAGCATCGAACCCGTCTGGGTCCCGGCCTGCGCCGGGATGACGGGGTAAGGTCGCCCGCATCCGTTTCGCCGTCCCCGCTGTATTCAGGGGATGCCGGTAGTGTTTCGCGAGCGAGGGTTCCGCTTTCATTTCTATTCGGATGAGGGGAATCCGCGTGAGCCGGTTCATATTCACGCTTCGAGGCCGGGAGCAGATGCCAAGTTTTGGCTTTATCCGGAGGTCAGGCTTGCTTACAATCGCGGCTATGATGCAAAAACGCGGAACGCACTGAAAAGGATCGTCGAGGCGCGCAGGCAGGAAATCGAGGACGCTTGGTATGAGCATTTCAGTTAGCACGATTGCCGTCCGCTTCGACGATGCGCAGATGTGGGTCGATCTGAGCGACGGGCGGACGCTTGGCATCCCGCTTGCCTGGTATCCGCGCCTGCTTCGCGGCAGCGTTGCCGAACGCGAGAACTTCTTTCTCAGCCCAAGCGGAATTCATTGGGAAGAACTGGACGAGGATATTTCAATCGCCGGGCTGCTGGCCGGCCGCCGGGATATGACCGGGCGAAGGAAACGGGCGGCGTAAAAACCCTCCCTTTGGATGTCGCCGATCATCTCGACAGCAAGGACGCGATCCTCCGCTATCTCGAGGCCGTGTTCGAAGACGGCGATCCGGACGCTCAAGTTGCTGGGGCCGGATGTAACGGCGTAGGCGCCCTAAGCCGCCGCCCGCGCCTCGCCCAGCAGGATCGCCTTCATGTTGCCCGCGGTTTGAAAGCTGACGATCAGGAGATAGGCCGAAAGGAACGGTGCGCCCAAGTTGAACGCGAGGAAGCCCAGCGCCAACCCGGTGAGCGTGAAGTGATGCCGCCACGCCACCCACAGGCCTGACAGGAAGAGCATACCCATGAAGTCGAGATTGAACTGGCCGGGCCATACCATCTTCGCGATGTCACCGAAGAAGATCGGCAGGAAATCCATCCCGTGGTTCGCGATGACGATGCCGGTATAGACGGCAATCTCGACGAAGATGATGATCAGCACGATCCGAAAGATGGTCATGTCATTCCCCCTATTTGCATCAGAGGGTCATTGGCTAAGTGGGATCGGGGGCCGGATCAATAACCTCTCAGGTCATGGAAGCTGCCGTGCGGACGACATCATCCGCGATCTGTTCGGCGCGGGCGGTGTCGGGGAAACCTTCGGCCACCCATTGCGCTTCGGCCACCTGAAGCAAGCGGGCGACTTCGGGGCCAGCTTTGATCCCGCGCGCAACGATGGCACCGCCGGTCAGCGGGAAAGTCGGAACGGTCCAGCCATTCAGCGACGTGAGCGCTACTGTGTGACCGCCAAGCATCAGCCGATCTCGCGCGCCCTCCAGCCCGATCCGATAGGCGAGCGCGCGGGGATTGATTGCATCGGCGGCCTCACGCGCCGCTGCTAGCACCAGCCGCTTTGTCGCGAGTTTGGAGAGCTTGAGCCGCTTGGCAACCGCGCCTGCCTTGTCCGGATCGGCGGGCAGCAGGCTGGCAAGGCGGCGGACGGGATCGACCGCGTCCTCGATTGCGATGAGCGCCGCCAGCTCTTCAGCCGAAACAATCTCCGGCAGGACCGGCACGAAGATTCCGTGCGTGAGCATCAGCCGAACAGTCTCTGTTGGGTCAGGGAAGGCCAGAAGCTTGATCAACTCATCGGCAATCCGCTCACGCGAAAGCGCCATCAGGTCGTTCGCCCGCACAGCGCAGGCCGTGAGCGAGGCCGCATCCGGCGCGCCCTTGCCGAACCGGGCGTGAAAGCGGAAGAAACGCAGGATCCGCAAATGATCCTCGGCAATCCGCTGGAGCGGCTCGCCAATAAAGCGGACGATGCCCGCCGCCAGATCGACCTCCCCGCCGAAATAGTCGAAGACCTCTCCGGTTTCGGGATCGGCATAGAGCGCATTGATCGTGAAATCACGCCGCGCCGCATCTTCGCGCCAGTCATCGGTATAGGCAATCGTCGCGCGTCGCCCATCGGTCGATACGTCGCGCCGCAGGGTGGTGACTTCGACCGGGCCGGAGGAGAGCACCGCCGTGATCGTGCCATGCGCGATGCCGGTGGGTACGGCCTTGATCCGCGCTTTTTCAAGGCGCGTTAGCACCTCGCCGGGCGCAAGACGGGTGGCAAGGTCGATATCCTTGACCTCTTGCCCAGCCAGCGTATCGCGCACGGCGCCGCCCACAAGCCGCGTCTCGCCCTCCCCACTCCCAAGGGTGCTCACAAGTAGGGCCAGCCCGTCGCGATTGGGCAGTCTCAGCGCTCCCATTGCAACCGCCGTGACAGGTTGACGAGCATCGCTGCCGTTGCCCCCCAGATGCGAAAACCGTCCCAGTGCATCTCGTAATAATGACGCTCGGAACCATCCCAGTCGACCATGCGTTTGGCGTGGTTGGCTGCATCAAGCACATAGGAAAGCGGCGCTTCGAAAATCGCTTCGACTTCGTCTTCATTGGGATGGAGATCGAGATCGGGCGGAATGACGACGATGACCGGCGTGACATCGAAACCGGTAATCGTGTGATAGCGATCCGCCAGCCCGACCAGTTCCGCAAACTCCGGCGGCAGGGCGATTTCCTCATGTGCTTCCCGCAAAGCCGCGGCGACAATATCGGCATCGCCTTCGTCCACTCGACCGCCCGGAAAGGCCACTTGCCCCGGATGCTTGCGCATCGTGTCCGGCCGCTTGGTCAGGATCAATCCCGGTTCGGGCCGGTCTGTCACCGCGACGAGTACGGCCGCATCGACGCCGGGCCTGTTCCCGCGCAAATGAACGGCATCGCCCGCCAGAAGTTCAACAGCATGGGACGGAGTCCGATCAAGCGCGGCACGCAGGCGATTGGCAAGCGTCACGCCGCGTCCATCGCAAAGAATTGACCGTCACTCCACAGGCCCAGAGGTTCGGCTGCTTCGGCAATCGCCATCTCGGCCAGTTCATAATAAGCGGCGCGCGCGATCAACGCGTCCATCCCCCCGCGCACCGCCAGATAGGGAGCAGGTTCCCCGTCGCGCTCGGCAACGCGCAACGGATGGTCAGGCCCGGCCACCACCAGGTCTCCCGTGTTGAGACGAAAGGCGAGGCGGCGGCCTCGGCCCTCTCCCTCGCTCTTGACCTCGACCGCAACAAAGGGCGCATCGTCCACCAGGATCGAAAGTTTTTCGGCTGGCGTGACCAGAACGTGGCTGCCATCGGCCTCACGCCGCAGGATCGTCGAAAACAGCCGGACCATGTTGGGCCGGGTGATCGGATCGCCTTCATGATACCAGCGTCCATCGCGCGCAATCCGCATCGCGCTATCGCCCGAACGTTCGGGGTGCCAGCTTTCGACCGGAGGCAATTTCCGGTCAACAGCCATTTGTGCAATCTCGCCAAGCGAGAGTCGCGACAGGTCTTCGGGCAGTTCGGCCATGGGCATGGCCCGATCCTTATGCGGCAATGCGCGCCGTTGCAAAGGCTGGATCGGGAATGATGCGTCCTTCTGCGGGAACCCCAGCCGGACGGCTGATTCGCGCAAGCAGGCGGTGCCGCTCCACCGGGCCGGGAAGCATCCAGCCGCCGGTGGCATCCGCGAGAAACCCGAAGAAGCGCCCATAATATTCAGGGTCGCCGATCATCATCAGTGCGCCCTGCTTTTGGTCATCAGCAGCCCTGATCAACGCTTCCATCAATTTCTTGCCCAGCCCGCCCCTTTGGAGGCCCGGCGTCACCGCGACCGGCCCGACCAAAGTCATCGGTGTGAGGCAGCCATTGGCCTCCTCCAGCGCAACCGGCCAGCTCTGCAATGTGCCAACGAGGCCACCGTCCACATGCGCGGCGAAACTCAAAAGGGGCAGCGCATTTACGCCTTCGCGCAGGCGATACGCCGTCCGTGTCTTGCGATCGAGACCGAACGCGGCATCAAGCAGCGCTTCGACATCGTCCGGTTTGATCCGGTCCAGCAGAGAAATCTCGATCATCAGAGCGCGGCCCAATAACGTCGTTCACAAAAAAGTGAAGCCGCGATTGGTTGCAGCCATCGCAAATCCCGTTATGGGGCGGCGGATGATGGGGACACAAGACCGACTGACGCTCGAAGTGCACGATCTGGATGTGCCGGTGTTGACTGGCATCTATTCCGAAGAAACGCATCTGCCCCAGCCGCTGCGCATTTCAGTTTCGCTCGAACTCGACTGCCCCGACCATTTTGCGCCTGACGCGCCGCTTTCTACTTCCAAAAACTATATGGATATCAAACGGGCGATGACGGCAGCGCTTCCAGCGGGCCAGCATTTCACCCTGATCGAAGCCGTCGGCGATCATATTGCCGAGACGCTGTTCGTGCAGGACACCCGCGTTCAGCAAGTGACCGTCCGGATCGTCAAGCTGGCGATCGCCGATGCAGGAGAGTCTATCGGCATCACCCTTGTGCGGAACCGCAGGTGAAACTGGCGCTGGTCACCGGCGGCTTCAGGCGGCTGGGGGCAGCGATTGCCGCGCGGCTGGCAAGCGACGGCTGGGCACTGGCGCTTCATTGCCGCACTACGGCTGAGCCCGATCACAACCTTGCCGCGATCCTTGCGCTCCATCGTACGCAGTGGCACGGCTTTGCGGCTGACCTGGCCGACGGGCCGTCTGTAACGGCGCTGCTTCCAGAGATCACGAGACATTTTGGGCAGGCGCCTGACCTGATCGTCAATAATGCCTCGCGTTTCGTCGATGATGACGCCAGCAGCGTCTCGGCGGACGAACTGGCGGCACATATGGCCGTCAATTTGTCAGCCCCGGTTCTGCTGGCAACCGGCCTTGCGGCGATCCTGAATGCCGACAGCACCGGTGTCGTGGTCAACATTACTGACCAGCGCGTCCGTCACCCGAATGGCGATCAGCTCAGCTATACCCTGTCCAAACAGGCGCTGGCAGCCGCAACCGAGACGCTTGCCCGCGCGCTTGCTCCGAAAATCCGGGTCAATGCCGTCGCGCCGGGCCTGACACTGCCAACCGAGGACTATCGCCCGGCACAAATGGTCGCGCTTGAGAAGATGATGCCGCTCAAGCGCCTGCCCGAGCCCGACGAGATTGCCGATGCCGTGCTATGGCTGGCCAATGCCGAAGCGGTTACCGGCCAGACCCTTTTTGTTGACGGTGGCGCCGCTCTCAGAAGTTTCGAGCGGGACTTTATCTACCTCGGGTCCGCTGGCACGGGCCAAGAGCCGCGATGACCGTCGCATAATCCTCCGCTGTGATGGCGGCGTCGGCCTCGCTGAGCGAATCGACGCTGGCAGCCGGTAACATGCGGGGAAGCGCGCACGCCAAACGATACCAGAGCAACGTATCGCGCGCGGGCGGCTCTGCGCTCTCGTCCACGATCTCACCAACCGAAATGGCCCAGCGCGGCGCAGCATCCGGCCGGCGCCAGACGCTGAGCGAAAGCGGATTCTCATCGGCAGCCTTGAGGAAAATCTGGGTCTCTCCCTCCCCCGATACGGTGCCTTCGACATGGAATGCCTGCCCGACGCCCTCGATACGCGGCGGGGCGGATGGCATGCCCGCTTCGTTCAGGATTTTGCGGACAAGTGTTGCCAGTGCAGGGCTTGCCGGCTGTTGCGCATCCGGTGCAGCAAGGCGGATCTCTGCGGGACGTCCGGCCACCGGATGCGCGAACACGATCACCTGGGTTTTCTCCAGCTTGGGCCATTTGCCGCGCGAGTCGGATGCCAAGTCTACAACATATGTGATTCGCGACGCGAGCCCACCACTGCCGCGAATCAGTGCAACGATATCGGCTGTCACCAGATAGCGTCGCAGCGTGGCAGCAACATTGCCGGCCAGTTCTGCCTTAAGGTGCTCCGCCTTGCGAATCGTGATTTGGGCAACAATCGGGGCAGGAAGCGCAAGGTCTGCCACGTCAGCGTAGGACAATGTGGCTTGCACGGGCGAAGCGACGGTTTTCTGCGCCGTGGCCGGGTTAAATATGGTTAACGAAAGCATCAGCACAAGCAACAATCTGATCGTCATTTCCGGTCCAGTTTGGCAGCGTCGGGGGCAAGTGAAGTCCCCTGATAACCGCCATTCAGTAGCAGAGCAAAACTCGTTGCGTCGATCTGGTGATGCCGATAGATGAGTTGTTGGGACCTGGATCGGCACAAGCCGCTGGGCTCGGGGTTGAGGAACAGTTGCCAAGCGACAATCGTTCTGTCAGCCTCCAGGAATAGAGTTGGAGGGAGAGTCGTTTTTTTATGGCCTATTGTGTTAAAGAAATGAGGACAAGCCCGATGGTCTC
>JANLQV010000437.1:0-4763 GCA_031368025.1 Sphingomonadales bacterium
AGTCGATGAGGCTATCGGTGGCGGTTCCGCGATCATCGCGACGCCAGATGGCGTCCAATCCAGTTTTGGGGTTGGCGATGAAATCATGCCAGGCGTCAAACTCAAGCAAGTGTCGTTCGAAAGCGTGACGATTGACCGGAATGGTATTGCTGAGGAGCTTTTCCTCGATCAGTCGATTGCCGCTCCGGTTGCGAAGACTGGAACGGCTGCGCCCTCAACGTTGCCAGAGGCGATTCAGAACGAGATTAGCTATGCTCCGCGGCTCAGCGGGGGAAAAGTGACTGGTATTACGGTTAGTCCGGGAGGCACGGGCGACATGTTCCGTCAGGTAGGCCTGCAGCCGGGGGATGTCGTCACATCGGTGAACGGGCAACCGGTGACGTCGACCGAAATGGTCGCAGGCCAGCTTTTGGGCGGCGGATCAGTCTCGCTCCAGGTGGAACGTGCCGGGCGGACCATCAATCTGACGTCGGGAGCGTCCAGGAAATGAAGTGGAAGTTTATTCCCCTGTTGCTGGTGCTTGCCGTTCCGCTTTCGGCGCAACAGGTACTCAACCTGCGTGACGCCGATATCCGGGCGTTCATCCAGGATGTCGCGCGCGTCACGGGCCGCAATTTTGTGATCGACAGCCGGGTGCAAGGCAAAGTTTCCGTCGTTACTGACCGTGCGCTCTCGAAATCCGAATATTTCGAAGTCTTCCTTGCGACTCTGCGTGCCAACGGCTTTGTTGCCGTTCCAATGGCGGGCGGTGGCTATCGCGTCCAGCCTTCGGACACAGCCGCTGCCCAGCCGGGCAAGATTGGCGAAGCGGGAGCGGGGCGCAACCAGTTCGTCACCGAAGTTTTCCGCCTGCGCGCAATCGAGGCGACATCGGCCGTCGAAACGCTGCGCCCATTGGTCAGCCGCGAAGGTTCGGTGACGGCCAATCGTTCGGGAAACAGCCTTGTCGTGGCGGATTATGCCGACAATATCCGTCGGATTCGTGGACTTCTGAGCCGGATCGACAGCGAGGGCGCGGCAACCGATGTGATCGCGCTTAAAAATGCCGGCGCCAGAGAGATCGCAACGTCGCTACAGCAACTTGCGACCGGTGGGCAGGCAGGCGGGGACGGCGCTCGTACGGCGGTTGCGGTCGTTGCAATTGACAGTTCAAACTCCATTGCGCTTCGGGGCGACGCCGAAATGGTGACACGCTTTGGCGCGATTGCCCGCGATCTGGACAAACGTGCTGCGAGCGGGACCGAGATTCAGGTGTACTGGTTGCAGCATGCCGATGCCGACAAGCTGATGCCGGTTCTGCAGCAACTCGTCGGGCAGCCCACCGCGCTCTCGGCGGCGCCATCAACCGGCAATAGCGGAGCATCCGCCGCCCTCCCGGCGCCGATCGCGACACTTGCATCTTCATCATCGAACAACGGCCGCGCGGCACCCATCATTGCGCGCTATGACGGGCTGAATGCCGTGATCGTCTCCGCCCCTGCCGATACGCAGCGGATGTTGAGTCAGGTTATCCGTCAGCTTGATACAAGGCGTGACCAAGTGCTTGTCGAGGCCATCATCGTCGAGATTTCGGACGATGCGGCGCGCAAGCTGGGCGTCCAGTTCCTGCTGGGCGGCAAGCCCGGCAGCAATATTCCGTTTGCCGCAACCAATTATTCCAACGCGGCGCCCAATATCCTGACCGTAGCGGGCGCGATCGGTGCGCGTCAGTTGAATAACACGACGACCACGGTGAATGGCACCACAACAACCACGCAGACGAACAACGCTGTTAGCGACCAGTTGGCGCAGGCCGCGGTCAATTCGATCCTCGGAGCGGGCGGGGGCTTTGCAGGTTTTGCGGCCGGTATTGGTAATAACGGCCTGTTCGGGACCATCATCAACGCCGTCCAGTCTGATACCAAATCAAACATTCTTTCGACGCCATCGATCGTCACACTCGACAATCAGGAGGCGAAGCTGCTGGTCGGGCAGGAAATTCCGATTACCACCGGCGAAGCGCTTTCCAAGAATTTCGACAATGCGTTCCGCACCGTTCAGCGCCAGAATGTTGGCGTCCAGCTTGAAGTGAAGCCGCAAATCAATGACGGCGGATCGATCAAGCTCGCCATCCGGCAGGAAGTCAGCTCGATCGCCGGGCCGGTTTCGAACAATTCCTCCGACCTGATCCTCAACAAGCGCGAAATTCAGACCACGGTTACCGTCGATGACGGCCAGATCATCGCGCTTGGCGGATTGCTCGATGACAATGAGCGCCGCACGCTCGAGAAAATCCCGTTCCTTGGCGATATTCCCGGACTCGGGCAGCTTTTCAGATCCCGTTCCAAGACGCGGTCGAAGACCAACCTGATGATATTCATCCGGCCAACCATCCTGCGTTCTGCTCAGGACGCGCAGGCGCTGGCTGAGCGGCGCTACAATTATGTGCGTGCCCAACAGCGCCTCATGCGGCCAGATGAGGAGCCGAGCATCGACCAACTGGTGCGCGACTATATGGATACGACACCACCCTCCACCGATCCCGGAACGGCGCCCGAACCTTCCCAGCCAGGTGTCCCGCCGGTGATCGAACCGAGGATGCGGGAATCTTCGGAGCGGATCCAGCTTCCGGGACCAAAGGACAAAAAGGAAAAGCGGTGACCAGTACACACAGCGACGATGGTCTTGCGCTGTCCGCCGTGCTGCCGGCGATTTCATACAGTTTTGCGCGTCGTCACGGCGTCGTCCTCCGCGCGCAAGGCCAACGTCCAGTCGCAAGCCTGTGCGAAGGTGCCGATCCTGCGATCCTGATCGAGGTAAAGCGCCACGTTGGGGGGGATATGGGGGTCGAGCGTGTGTCCGAAGCGGCATTCGACCAGCTGCTATCCTCCACCTACGCGATGAATGGAGACGCGGCGGCGGCGGCGGCGGACACGCTGAGGAGCGGCGGCGAGCTCGACATGATTGCGAGCGGAATCCCGACAGCGGAGGACTTGCTTGACAGCGCTGACGATGCGCCAGCGATCCGCCTGATCAACGGGATTCTTGCCGACGCCGTGAGGCAGGGCGTATCGGACATCCATGTTGAACCATATGAATCGGCGTTGGTCGTGCGGATGCGGATCGATGGCGTCCTGCGCGAAACTTTGCGGATGCCGCCTCATGTCGCCCCGGTGCTGGTCAGCCGGATCAAGGTCATGGCACGGCTCGACATTGCCGAACGCCGCGTGCCGCAGGATGGCCGGATCGGGATGACGCTGGGCGGCAAGACGCTCGATGTGCGCGTTTCGACCTTGCCAAGCAGGATGGGTGAGCGGGTGGTGCTGCGTATCCTCGACAAGGACAATGCCGGAATCGGGCTCGATCAGTTGGGGATGGGGGCGGACGTTCTTGCCGTGCTCCGCGCGGCGCTGGGTGAACCCAATGGTATCGTCCTGGTCACCGGCCCGACCGGTTCGGGCAAGACGACCACGCTCTATGCCGGGCTCAGGCTACTGAACGACGGTACCCGCAACATCCTGACGGTCGAGGACCCGGTCGAATATGCCGTGGACGGCGTCGGCCAGACACAGGTCAATCCCAAGGTCGGCCTGACGTTTGCGGCAGGCTTGCGGGCGATCCTGAGGCAGGATCCGGATATTGTGATGATCGGCGAAATCCGCGACCGCGAGACTGCCGACATTGCGGTGCAAGCCTCGCTCACAGGGCATCTGGTGCTTTCGACCGTCCACACCAATGATGCTGCAGGCGCCATCACGCGGCTGCGTGATATGCGTATCGAACCTTTCCTGCTGGCCTCAACCTTGCGCGCGGTGCTGGCGCAGCGACTGGTGCGGCGGCTGTGCCCCGATTGTCGGAAGGCCGAAATGGCAAGCACATCGGCCCAGGAGTTGCTGGGCCTGAACGAAAGTGAGATGATTTTTGAACCCGTCGGTTGTGCAGCCTGCAATGGCACCGGGTTCAAGGGCCGAATCGGAGTTTTTGAGGCCATTCGCGTCGATGAAACAATCCGCCAGCTTATCCATGACGGCGGCGATGAAGCCGCGATTGCGCGTCATGCGTTCAGGAAGGCGCCCGATCTCAATGCAGCAGCACGGGCACTGGTGATTTCCGGGCAGACCACGCCTGAGGAAGCCGTGCGGATCACGCGACGGGACGCGGGCGATGACACAGTTTGATTATGTCGCGCTTGACGTTGCCGGTCGTGAAAAGCGCGGTCGTGTGCCCGCTGACAGCGTCGACGATGCTCGCCAGCGGCTGATCGCCAAGAAGCTCTATGTCGTGAGCGTCGGCGAAGGAGTGGAGCGTGCAGCGGCAGGGGCACCGCTCCTCTCAATCGGACCAAAGCGGCTCAACGCCAAGCAGTTGACCCTTTTCACGCGCCAGCTTGCCACGCTGATCCGGGTCAGCCCGCTTGAGGAATCATTGCGGACAATCGCGCGGCAAACCGAGAGTGAAAAGGCCCGCGAGGTGATTGATACCGTCCATGGCGGTGTGCTGGAAGGCCGCAGCCTTGCCGAAGCGATGCAGCGCGAGGCGAAGAGCTTTCCACAACTTTACCGCGCGATGGTTTCGGCGGGGGAGGGGGCCGGATCGCTGCCGGTGATCCTCGATCGCCTTGCCGATCTGCAGGAACGACAAGCGCAAGTTCGCTCAAAACTGTTTGCGGCCCTTGCCTATCCGATCGTGCTCGCTGTCGTGGCGATGTTCGTGGTCGGTGCACTGATGATCTACGTGGTGCCCAAGGTCGTCGAGCAATTCGATACGGTCGGCCAGCAATTGCC
>JANLQV010000002.1:0-9266 GCA_031368025.1 Sphingomonadales bacterium
CGCAATTCTCCAGGAAAAGGCCCTTGCCGGGATGCTTCTCGACATCGATCGTCGGGCCATTGCGCGACTGGAGCTCGTCGGATGAGTTGATCCGCTCACCACCGACTTTGTCGGTCGGGTTATTGCTGCCGCACCCCGCAAGCACGAGCGACGCAGCGAACAAAATGGCTTGCCAACTGCGTCGCATCACTGTGCCTCTGGACTCTAGAACTTCACTCCGCCTTCGACGCCATAATAGCGGGGCGGGCCATACAAGGTGAAGGTCCAAAGCCCACCGACCACTTGGCTCGCCGTCTCATAACGCTTGTCGCCAAGATTCTTGCCGACCAGTCGCAACCAATAATGGTCATCAGCCTGCGCCAAAGTGATCGACGCATTGAGCAAGGTATGCGCCCGCAAGAACGTATTGTCGCGAGCGTCGGCGATCGATTGGGTGAAAAGATTGCGGCCAATATAGCTGACATTGCCATTGAACGTGACCTTCCACTGATCGCTGACAGGAACCGCATAAGTGCCATCCATCGACCATTGCCACTTGGGAGCCCTGTCGAGTGGCGCCGTCGACAGATCATAGCCTGATGGGATTGGCGTCACATAGCGGCGGTAGCCGGCATCCTGATAACCAAGCACGCCACGCAATGTCAGCCCATGCGTCGGAACAATGGTTGCTTCGGCTTCGATGCCCTTAACGCGGGCACTCGCCGCGTTGAAGAAGCGGGTTACCTGGTTTGGCAGCCCGTTCACGGTGATCGGGACGACGATCTGCTTCTGAAGGTTGCTATAATCGACCCAGAAGCCAGCGATGTTGAACCGAGCCCGATGATCGAGAAATTCCGACTTCAAGCCGATCTCGTAGCTATTTGCCTTTTCCGGGCGCGTCGCGGAGGCTGCAGTCGCAAATGCCGCAAGATCAGTACCGAAAGGCGCAAATCCGCCAATCTGATCGTTAAAGGCGCCGCCCTTGAACCCATGCGAATAGGTTGAATAGAGGAAGACGTCATCCGCCGCTTGGTAAGAAGCGCTAATCCGATAGGTCGGTTCGTTGTCCCGAGCTTGGAGAGTCACAACGCCTGCCGGGTACTTATAGACGCTCGCATCCAGAGCTTCGTTGAGCTTGATGCTGGGATCAAACCCTCCGCCCAGCGTCGGAATGAACGCCTGCTGCCGACCGCGCCAAGTCTTGCGTTCCCAAGTATAGCGGCCACCCGCCGTAATCGTGAGTTTGTCTGTTGCCTTGAAGGTGCCTTCGGCAAACACCGCAGTCGATTTCGCCTTCTGCGCATTGCACAGAATATAAGGCGTATCGTTCCAGGCTCCGAATGGCAGAGGCCCGCCGGTCAGGTCAAGAAAACCCAAGAGTTGTGAAACGCAAAAGTCCGTATTGTCATGCTGGTAGAAGCCGCCAGCCACAAAATCGAAGGCGCCACCAAGATCGGAGGCGAATCGCAATTCCTGCTGCCAGGTTTTCCGGTTGTCGTCGCGCGTTGCATCGAACAGCGAAAGCACCGACCCATCGGCGGCGGTTGGCGCCTGGCCGGTATAGGTGCTTGGCAGGCGCGACCGCTGGCTGCGCCATCCCGAAACCGACGTCAGCGTACCCATGCCGAGATCAAGGTTCATGTTGAGGTAAATCCCGTCAACATTGACGCGGTGGCCCTCATCCATGCGCATCAGCGCATCCGAGCGGTTCGTGACACCGGCATTTTTAATCGGATCGCTGTTCACATTGCCGCGCGATCCGACATTGAGTGCATCGAAAAGGAAGAACCGCGTGCCAGAATTGACCGGGGTTTCGTTGACGGGGGCAGGCGTTTCGGAACTGTCGCGGATCAATTCATACTGCAGCAGCGCATCGAATTTATCCGATGGCTGCCAAAGCAGCTTGGCGCGCATATTGAACACATCCGTGCCACCGACGCGCCGCCCGTCTCCGCAGCCCGATCGCCCGATGAACTTGCCCGACGTGGCGGGATATGGCGGCGTCAGAAAGGTACCCACAGGGCCGTAACAGGCCCCGTTGCGCATATAGCCATCGGAATATTCATAGCCGCCAACCAGGCGCAGCGCGAGCTTGCCATCGATGATTGGCACATTGATTGCTCCATTGACCGAAGCGGACTTGAAGCTGCCATAGGTGCCACGCACTTCGGCGCCGAACTTGTCAAGGTCGGGTCGCTTGGTCTTGACCGTCACCGCCCCACCGTCCGCGTTTTTGCCGAACAGTGTTCCTTGCGGGCCGCGCAACACCTCGACTTGCTGGATATCAAAAGTATCAAGCAATTGCGTCTGGACGCTGGGTACGACAAAATCATCGACCGTCACGAGAACCGACGGCTCGTAATAGACGATGATGTTATTCTGCCCCACGCCGCGCATGGCGAACGACGCGGCGTTGAACCCGGTGATCCGTGCCGCCGAAAAGTTTGGAACGAAACTCGAAAGATCGCCGATATCGTTGGCGCTGGCTTGCTGGATGATGTTTTGATCGACAACCGAAACAGCAATGGGTGTCGTCTGAAGATCGGAGTCGCGCCTGGTCGCTGTAACGATAATCTCGCTCAGCCCGGTCTCGGCGTCAGCCTGAGCTTCCTGGGCGAAAGCTGGTGCAACCAATGCGAGCGCCAGACATGACGCGACCGAACCAATTGCCAATTTGCGGGTATCCATATCAAGCCTCCTCCTGTGGCGCAGGCCGAGAATTGCGTCCCCCGGTCCATGAACAGATACAACGTGGCACAAGCTGAATTAACAATCAATCATGTTTGTTTTTTTCTTGATTGTGTATGTTGGTTGCAACAGGATGGCCACGCAGTTTGCGCATCGCGAAAATTTTGTCATGATCTGGCGGTGGGATAGAACAAAAAGAGAGGATGGGCGGCTATGAACTTCATAGCGAAGCACTGGAAGATTCACACGGGAACGCCGCATCCGTTCAACGATCACGCACCCGAGATTGATAATGGCGCAAAGCGGGTCGAGCCGGATCGCTACTATGATCCGCGCTACAAGGACGCGGAATGGGAACGTCTTTGGACCAGGACCTGGCTGCTGGCGGGAACAGCGTCGGACCTTCGCGATGCAGGTGATTTTATCAGGTTCGACATCGGCGTTGAAAGCTTCATTGTCGCGCGAACCGATGATGGCGGTCTCAAAGCCCATTACAATGTATGCCCCCATCGCGGCAGCAGGCTTGTTCTCGGCGATTTCGGCTCGGTCGATGAATTTGTCTGCCCGTTTCACAATTGGCGCTTTGGGCTTGGCGGGGAGTGTACAAAGGTCACCGATGAACAGACATTCGATCCTCAGGTGCTGTGCCATGCGCACGACCTGACACCGGTTCGTTGCGAGGAAATCGCCGGTCTTGTCTTTGTGTCAATGAACGAGTCTGTTCCTCCGCTTCGAGACTGGCTTGGCCCGATCGCCGACCAACTGGAACTTTATGACATCGGATCGATGAACGTCATCCAGCACAAGCGATCCGATTGGGGGGCGAACTGGAAAGGCGGGGTTGATGCCTTTTATGAAATCTATCACCTTCACGCGGTTCATCCGCAGACTCAGGGCGTCATGGATGATCGCACCCAGATCGACCTTTATCCCAATGGCATGAGCCGTCAGTTTGTTCCGTTTGCGCAGCCCTCGCCGCGCTTTCACGATCAGAAAAGCGTCAACCCGGGCATCCAGATGATGCTGGCCGATGCGGGGATTGATCCGGCAAAATTCGAGGGCACGGCTCAGGAAAGTCGTGCTGCGATTCAAAAGGCAAAACGCGAACGCGCAAAGCGTTACGGCCTCGGCTATGACAAGTTCAGCGACACCCAACTGAGTGATTCAACGATTTATGGCGTATTTCCCAACGTCCAGATCGGATGCCATCCCGAAGCCGTCTTTCTCCATCGTTTTTTGCCGCACCCGGATGATCCCAACCAGTTTACCTATGATACATGCATCCTGTTCAAGCATTTGGATGCGCCGGGATATGGTCCGCCCGCATGGATGGGCCTGGCACCAGGCACTGACACCACCGGGCTGACCCGACCAGACATTGTTCGAGTACCGCTCGGCCAGCCGCCCGAGCTTGGCGAGGTGCTTGATCAAGATTCCGAGCTTTTGCCGATCGTGCAGAAGGGCGCCCGTTCCCGCGGCTTCAAGGGGCCCCTCTGGAGCGAGCAAGAGGCAAGACTGCGCCATTTCCACACTGAACTTGACCGATACGTAGATGGCGAAAAGGGAGATGCCGGAGCATGAGTTGGACCTTTCTTTCAAGCTTCAAGGTCAAGCCACAACATGATGCTGACTTTGGCGCGCTGATCCCACAAATGGAGGCGATTGCCGCAGCGGAGCCTGGCACATTGGCTTACAAGTTTTATCGCCGCTCAGAGCCATACTCTTTTGCGGTCTTTGAAAGCTTTGTCGACGAGGCGGCCGACCAGGCGCATCAGGCCAATCCCGAGAGCGCATCGATCATTGTAAAGATGATCGACTATATCGACGGCACCTACACCCGCGACTATCTTTTGGCTGTATGACCGAAACCGCGATTTACACGCTTGGGGCATTGCTCCGCGACCGGGCAGAGCGTTGGCCGGATCAGGAAGCGCTCGTTTTTCCTGAACGACGCGAGACGCTGGCACAGATGAACCAAGCGGCGCGCAGTTGGGCCAAGGCGCTGATTGCAAGGGGCGTCCAACCCGGAGATCATGTCGGTATCCTTCTGACAACGCGTCCAGAGTTTATGGACATATTGTTCGGAATTGCGATGGCGGGCGCGGTCTGCGTCCCAGTCAATGCACGTTATCAGCCGGGCGAGTTGGCGTTTCTCATCAAGGATGCCGATCTTGTTTGCATGATAACAACCGGGCGCGTGGCGGACTCCCTCGATTTCGGAGACCGGCTTCTGTCTGCATTACCGTCTCTGGCCAACGATGGGGACACCGAGACCCTGACGCTTCCAGAGGCGCCAAAGCTCAAATCCATTATTTGCGTCGATGATCCCTGCCCGGAACGCCTAGTGCCCGCTGCAAAAGCGCTCGAAGAAGGCAGCCGGATTGCGGACAGTGAGGTTGATGCCCGGATCGATGCTGTCGACCCGCAAAGTACCGCGCTGATCCTCTACACGTCAGGCACAACCGCCAATCCAAAGGGTTGCCTCATCCGCCACCGGGGGATCATTGGCAACAGCCGCAACCTTGGGCGCCGATATGCGATCGGTATGGGAGATCGCTTCTGGTCTCCCCTGCCGATTTTTCACATTGCCGGCATCTTGCCGATGGTTTCGATTGTCGATGCGGGCGGCGCTTATCTGACCATCCCGAATTTCGATGCCGGGCTGGCGCTCGAAATGCTTGAGCGGGAAAAGGCAACGCACGCCTATCCATGTTTCGTCACGATCATGCAGGATCTGATTGCCCACCCACGTTTTGCGACGACCGATCTTTCAAGCGTTCGCCTGATGAATGCCAATTTCGCGGTCCAACCCGATGCCATTCGGGACGCAATGTCGGCCGCCATGCCACACACGATCATGGTTGGCACTTATGGCCTTACCGAAGGGTCTGGCACGATCTGCACCAGCCGGATGACCGATAGCTGGCAAGCGCGCGGCTGGCGGCTGGGCGTGCCGCTTGATGAATGGGACGTGCGGATTGTCGACATTGAAACCGGGAAGGAATGCGCAACCGGCGAGCAAGGGGAGATTGTTGCACGCGGACCCAATATGCTTGCTGGCTATTACCACGCGCCCGAGAAAACAGCCGAGGTGATCGACGAAGATGGCTGGTTCCACACCGGCGACATCGGCTCGTTCGACTCAGAAGGTCAGATCATGTTTCACGGCCGCACCAAGGACATGATGAAAGTCGGAGGTGAAAACGTTGCCGCTGCCGAAATCGAGGCCGTGTTGCAAACCCACCCTGCGGTCAAGCTGGCTCAGGTCACCGGAATCCCGCACCCCCGCTATGTCGAGGTGCCAGCAGGTTTCATCGAACTGAAGGAGGGCGCAACGGCCAGCGAAAGCGAACTCATCGCGCATTGCACGGGCAAACTCGCGTCCTTCAAGCTGCCGCGCCACATCCGCTTCGTCGATGAATGGCCAATGTCGACATCCAAGATCCAGAAATTTCGTTTGCGCGACATGCTCGTCGCCGAACTTGAAAAGGAACACGCATGAGTATCGGAAAGAGTTTTATCGCCCGCTTGCTGGTCAAACCCGAAAAAAGGTCAGACTTCATCGCTCTCCAGGTTGAGCTGAAAGGCCTCGTCTTCGCGCATGAACCCGATGCACTTGTCTATGAACTTTTCCAGTCGGAAGAGGATGAAAACCTGTTCCACTGCATTGCCACGTTCAGGGATGAAGCCGCATTCGACCATCACATGCATATCGATTTTCATGACAGGCTGGTTCCACCCATCCTCGCATGCCTCGCAGAAGACATGGTCGTGACAAATCACCGATCGCATAGATGAGGAGGCAATTCTCGATGTGCGCGATGGCCTCCCGACACGAATGAGGCCCGGCCAGACGGCGCTATAAGTCTTCCGCGTTCTTGCCTTGCGGGCCATACACAAAGTCATCAATCGTTCGATGGAAATGTCGGATGCGTAGTTCCTGACTGTTGATCCACAGCCCCTTGAATGCGCTCGAACGCATGCCCTTTTGCACGGTGGGCAGGTTGAAGGCATCCTGATCAAGCACCTGGCCGATGGATTTGTCGCCATGCCTGAAATGCTGGTGGCGGATGCGCTCGGGCCATTTTTCGCCTTCGGGTACGAGTTCAAACATCCAGAGATCGTAAAACATCTTGTCGGGATCGGTCGGATGCGGTCGCTGACGGAACATCATGACATCCTCGGCATGGACATTCATCGAGACATTGGGGAAAATCGAATAGTGATAATCATCGGTCAGTTGATCGTCGTTGAGTTCGGAAAAATCCTTGCCCTGCTTCTTTGCGTTGCGCCGGATGAATTTTTGCAGGTCCAGGCGGACGTCGGAAACGCGCCCTTCATATTCAGCCGGATCCATGCCCGCGTGGCGCATCATATAGTCGATCGCCGGCGGAATGGCGGAAGGCAGCGTTACGCGCGGACTGACCGTTGCGAAGGGCACCAGATAGCGCGAATGCTTGTCGTAACAATCGATCTGAACATTCACATCGTCGAGATACCATTGCAGTTGCGGGTGGATACCCTGGACATGGTAGTTCTCGTGGAACGCATCGACCGACGTCTTCCAGTTGCAGTCCCATTCGATCGTGAAATCGCGCGTCCATGCCATCCGTTCAAAATGATAGGGATCGAGATGCTGGGGGATAACGCCCAGATAATCCTCAAGCGGCTCCACATCCGGATTGAGCGAAAACCAAACAAAATGGCCCCATTCCCCGCAGGGGAGCGAGGGCAAACGTCCTTCGGGCGGACCGCCTTGCGGAAAGGACCCAAGATCGGGAATGTGTGTGATCTTGCCTTCGCGGTCGTACGTCCAGTGATGATACATGCATCTGAAGTTTTCTGCATTCCCGAGCCCTTCAGGCCGCAACCTGTTGCCACGATGGAGGCACACATTGGGAAAGGCGCGCACTGACCCATCCGCTTGTCGCACGATGATGACGGATTCGCGGCCGATGTCCGTGCAAATGTAATCGCCTGCTTCCTTTATATCATCCGAACGTCCGCCGAGCAGCCAGACCTTGGTCCAGACATGCTGCCATTCCTTTTCCATGAAGTCCGGCGCGTAATAGCGTTCTGCCGAAATCAGGGCGTTGCCGAGATCGGGGTCTTCGGCCTTTTCGGCAGGCGTGCCCTTGGTCCAATCCTGCGGATTGACCCGAATGATATCAACCTGGCGTTTGACGTCCATTGGGTTGCCTTAGAAATGCGTGCGATTGGTAAAGCCGCCATCGACCACGAGGTGCGATCCGTTGCACCAGCTTGCGGCCGGGCTGGCCAGAAAAGCGATCGTTCGGGCAATTTCCTCAGGCGTACCCAGCCGACCACTCGGCTGCTGGCGCAGCGTGGCAGCATAGAATTTTTCCATCGTACCCTTGATCATGTCCCAGTTGCCGCCTTCAAACTCGATCGGACCGGGAGAAACGACGTTGACGCGAATGCCGTCCTTGCCATGCGCAAGGGCCAGTTGCTTGCCCCACGTGATGAGCGATGCCTTCATCGCATTATAGGCTTGCGGGCCACCCATCGCTTCGACTGCCGAAGTTGTGCCAATCAGAACGATCGAACCGGTCTTCCGCTCGATCATGATCGGCAGCACCGCCTCAACCGCACGGACAGGACCAAGCACGTCGACTTCAAAGGCATTGTGCCAGTATTTCTCGCTGCCCATCCCGCCGCTAGCCGAAGTGATCGGGACCAGGATGTCACAGCCCTCAAGCTGCTCGATCGCGTCGGCGAGCCACGCCTTGTAGGCGTGTTCCTTCTTCACATTGATCGCAGAACCGAATACTTTGGTTCCATACTTCCGGAGATTTGCGACCGCATCCTTGACCCCGTCTTCCGAGCGCGCCGTGATCGCCAGATCACACCCTTCGCGTGCGAGTATTTCGGCGGTCGCCATGCCGATGCCTCTTGCCGCACCAACGATGATTGCCTTTTTCCCGCTGAGACCAAGATCCACTTACACTCTCCTCCTGCTGGCGTTGGCTATCATCACAGACCTGAACCATTTCGCCCTGGGGTGCAATAAAACAATCACATATGATTGTTTTATGGACTGACGATCAACGCATTATCGATCAGGATCTCGGCGCCGTTGACGAAGCGTGACTCGTCCGACGCAAGATAGAGAACCAACGCTGCAACATCCTTGGGCGCGCCCGCAGCGCCAGCAGGGAGAACGCCCTCCGGAATTTCATTTTCCTCGCCCGACCGCCCTTCGGCGAACTGGATCATCGGTGTTTCGATCGCCGCCGGGTGAACCGAATTGCAGCGAATGCCATAGCCCTTGGCCTGACAGTGGATGGCGATGGATTTAGTCATGGCGCGAACCGCACCTTTTGCTGCCGAATACGCAAAGAAAATAGGATAGCCCAAATGGCTGGCCGTCGATGACATGTTGATGATCGACCCCCCACCCGATCTTGCCATCAGCGGTATCGCATATTTGCAACCCAGAAAGACGCCTTCCGACATGACGGCATTGGCCTTGCGAAACTGCTCCAATGTTGTTTCTTCCGGATCGGCGAGCACAACCACGCCGGCGTTGTTGACCAGTATGTCGAGGCGACCAAATGTTGCTTCGGTCGTGGCTATCG
>JANLQV010000003.1:0-9606 GCA_031368025.1 Sphingomonadales bacterium
CCGCGCCCAGATGTTCAACGGTGCTGACGACCAGCAGGTCATCATCGAACCCCGCTGGACGCTTATATTTGATCGACAGTTCGGAGACTGCATAAACCCCTTCCCCGGTCTCAAACGCCGCGCGCTGGTCGATTCCGGCGCATTTGAGCATGTCCGATCGGGCATGTTCCATATAGCGCAGATAATTGGTGTGATAAACGAGCCCCGAAAAATCGGTGTCGTCAAAATAGATGTGCACCGGGAAATGATGTTCGCGGCCGACAAAATGCCCGTCAGTCATCGAACAATCCGTCCTGCGCGCCCGAGGGCGGATTGAGCCCCAGATGCTTCCAGCCGCCGGCGTTGAGACAGCGGCCGCGCGCAGTGCGAGCGATCAGGCCCATCTGGATCAGGAAGGGTTCGATCACTTCCTCCACTGTGTCGCGCGGTTCGGACAGCCCCGCCGCCAGAGTTTCGACGCCCACCGGACCGCCTTTGTAAATATCGGCGATCATCGTCAGGTAGCGCCGGTCCATCGCATCGAGGCCGAGGCCATCAACCTCAAGCCGGTTGAGCGCGGCGTCGGCAACCTTGGCCGATACCGACGCCTCACCCGCCACATTGGCAAAATCCCTGACCCGGCGGAGCAGCCGCCCGGCAATACGCGGCGTCCCGCGCGCGCGCCGGGCGATTTCCCTGGCGCCATCCTCCGCGATGCCCAGATCGAGCAGCGCAGCAGCGCGGCGGATGACCTTTTCAAGTTCCTCAACGGTGTAGAAAGTCAACCGAACCGGAATGCCGAACCGGTCACGCAGGGGCGTCGTCAGCAACCCCTGCCGCGTCGTCGCCCCGACCAGCGTGAATTTGGGCAGGTCGATCCGCACCGAACGCGCAGACGGCCCCTCTCCGATCATCAGGTCAAGCGCGCGATCCTCCATCGCCGGGTAAAGGATTTCCTCGACCGCAGGCGCGAGCCGGTGAATCTCGTCGATGAACAGGACGTCGCCATCCTCAAGATTGGTCAGCAGCGCGGCGAGATCGCCCGACTTGGCGATGACCGGGCCGGAGGTCGCGCGGAACCCTACCCCCATCTCGCGTGCAACAATCTGCGCGAGCGTGGTCTTGCCCAGCCCCGGCGGCCCGAAAAACAACACATGATCAAGCGCATCGCCGCGTTGGCGAGCGGCCTCAATGAAGACGCGGAGATTCTCGCGCGCCGCCTTCTGGCCCACGAATTCGTCGAGCGTCTTCGGGCGCAGGGCGGCATCGATATCCTCGGGACGGCGGGTGGCGGAGAGGATGCGGTCTTCGTCGGTCATCGTGCCGCCTTCTTCAGCGCCAGCCGCACCAAGGCATCAAGCGTGACGCCGCTTCCCAGTTCAGCCTCGGCCGCCGCGACAGCCGCCCCGGCCTCCATCGGCCGGAACCCGAGATTGGCCAAAGCCGAAACCGCATCCGCCGCAACACCGCCAACCGCCTTCGGCAATACGCCCGCCACCCCAATCGCCACGCCGCCGATCTTGTCCTTCAATTCCATCACGATCCGCTGCGCCAGCTTGGCCCCGACACCATTGGCGCGCGTGACCATTGCCTTGTCTTCGCCCGCGATGGCCCGGCTCAGTTCGTCGGCATCGAGCGTAGACAGGATCGCCAGCGCGACCTTACCGCCCACGCCCTGTACGCTCGTGAGCAGGCGGAACCAGTCGCGCTCTCCTGCCGATCCGAAGGCGAAGAGCGTCATCGCGTCCTCGCGGACCTGCATTTCGGTGAAGACCATCACCTGCCCGCCAACCGGGCCGATGGCCGTGAGCGTGCGCGCCGAAGCCAGCACGAGATAGCCGACGCCGCCCACGTCGATCACCGCATGGTCAGCGGCGTTTTCGGCCAATATTCCGGTGAGGCGGGCGATCATGGCGATGCTTGTAGCCACGCGATCAGCAAAAGGGAATCGCCTTCACCCGATCCGCCGCGCACTCGCCAGATGATGCGCATGAGTAATCGCAACCGCCAGCGCATCCGCCGCGTCACCGCCCGAAATCTTCACGCCCGGAAGGAGCCGCGCGACCATTGCATGAACCTGCACCTTCTCCGCATTGCCAACGCCGACCACGGCCTTCTTGACCAGCCGCGCGGCATATTCGCCCACCGCCAGCCCGCTGCGCGCAACCGCCAGCAGGCAGACACCGCGTGCCTGCCCCAGTTTCAGCGTCGATTGCGGGTTCGCGTTGACGTAGACTTCCTCAACCGCAGCCGCCTCCGGCTGATGCTCCAACATCAAATCGGTCAGCGCGCGGTCGAGCGCGACCAGCCGTTCGGGCAAAGGCGCCTTGGCATCGGTTGAAATCTGTCCGTTGGCGATGTGGCTCAACCTATTACCAACCGCTGCGATCACGCCCCAGCCAGTGGTGCCAAGGCCCGGATCGAGGCCGAGGATGATCAGCCCAATTTCTCCATCACATCATCAGGCACATCATAATTGCCCCAGACGGTCTGGACGTCATCATCGTCATCAAGCGCATCAAGCAGCTTCATCAGGGTCGCCGCATCGCCTTCACCGACCGTGACCATAACCTGTGGTCGCCAGGCGAGCTTGACCGTTTCAGGCGTGCCCAGCGCGGCTTCAAGCGCCTTGGAGACTTCATGAAGCCCCTCCATCGCGGTCCAGATTTCATGCCCGTCCTCGGACGATTCGACATCCGCCGCGCCCGCCTCAAGTGCCGCCTCGAACACCGTGTCGGCATCGCCCGCTTTCGCTGCGTAAATAATCTGCCCCAGCCGATCGAACGCGTGGCTGACGGCACCCGGTGCGCCGATATTGCCACCGTTGCGCGACACAGCGGTTTTCACATTGGTCGCGGTGCGGTTGCGATTATCCGTCAGTGCCTCGATGATCAGCGAAACACCGCCGGGGCCAAAACCTTCATAGCGGATTTCCTCATAATTATCGCCGTCGCCAGCCATCGCCTTGTTGATCGCGCGCTCGATATTGTCCTTGGGCATCGACTGGGCCCGGGCGGCAAGCACCGCAGACCGCAGCCGCGGGTTCATATCAGGATCAGGTACACCAGATTTGGCCGCGACGGTGATTTCGCGGCCGAGCTTGGAAAACATCGCCGAGCGCTTCTTGTCCTGAGCGCCCTTGCGATACATGATGTTCTTGAATTTGGAATGGCCAGCCATGGTTCACTTGGATGTTGGTGGAAACGGGATGCGCGGGCGATAGCCTCGCGGTGCGTCTAGAGCAACCTTTGCCACCATCCCACGTCGCGCCAACCACCCAGTTTCCAGCCGACTTGCCGGTAGATGCCCACGCTCGTGAAGCCGCACGCTACGTGCAGGGCAATGCTGGCGTCGTTGGGTAACGCGATTCCTGCAAACGCGGCATGGAAGCCCCGATCCTTCAACCCAGGCAGAAGCGCGCCGTAGAGCGCCTTGCCGACGCCCTTTCCCGCATGCGCCGGATCGACATAGATCGCGACATCGCACGACGTCTTGTAGGCCCCGCGCGTCCGGTGCGGGGAGCCATAGGCGTAACCGGCAACCCGTGCGTCGATCTCCGCCACCAGCCATGCATGCGAAGCACTGTTATCAGCAATCCGGCGGGCCATCTCGGCCACGCCGGGCACCTCTTCTTCGAAACTGACCCAATTGTCGGTGACGTGAGGCGCATAGATCGCCCGGCACGCTTGGGCATCGTCTGCGCTGGCCGGACGGATCTGCATCAGCACATCGTCAGGTCAAAGGCCCAATGCGGCCCTGTAGGTATCGAGAATCGCTTCCATTTCCTGCCGGTCATGCGTTTCCATTTTCCGCAGGCGGACGATCTGGCGCATGATCTTCGCATCATAGCCGCGCGCCTTGGCTTCGGAATAGACATCGCGAATATCGTCAGCCATGCCCTTTTTCTCTTCCTCAAGCCGCTCGATCCGCTCGATCAACAAGCGCAATTCGTCAACGGCTACAACGTCACTCATCAGATTCTCCGGTTTGCGATTCGAGACGCGGCCTTAGCCACGGTCAGCGATTCTTCGCAACGCTTTCCTGCATCCGGGCGAGTTGCTCGGGAGTTGCCTCTCCCTGATGGTTCGCCTTCCACGCGCCATAGGGCATGCCATAGATCAAAGCGCGACCTTCGTCCTTCGTCATGCTGCCCGCCTCTGCCACCCAATCGCCCAGACAGTTGCGACAGAAACCGGCCATCCCCATCAGATCAACATTTTGCGCGTCGGTGCGGTGGCGGAGGTGCGCGACCAGCCTGCGGAACGCGGCGGCCGCTACGGCATCTTCAATCTCGATATCCATGTTTCGTCCTTTGCGGGATTCCCAGAGCAACCGATAGCGGTTAAGGCGGGGGCGAACCAGAGGAGCTTCGCTTGGCCGCACCCCGAAATCATCGTGATATCGCCCCGCGCGCGCGCAAGGTGCGCATCCTGGCGACGCTTGGCCCGGCCAGCAATACGCCCGAGATGATAGAGCGACTGTTCAGGGCGGGGGCCGATGCTTTCCGCATCAATATGAGCCACGGCGCACAGGCTGAAAAGGCGGAGGTCATCCAATCGATCCGCGCGCTGGAAAAATCGCTTGGCAGGCCGACGACCATCCTCGCCGACCTGCAAGGCCCCAAGCTGCGCGTCGGTAAATTTGCGGGTGGTTCGGTGATGCTGGAGACCGGCGCGACCTTCTGTCTGGATCGCGACCCAAAGCCGGGGAATGCGGATCGCGCCTGTCTGCCGCATCGCGAGATCTTTGAAGCTTTGGAGGTTGGGGCGCGATTGCTGCTAGACGATGGCAAGCTCGTACTGCGGGTGACCGATCTGTCGGTTGACCGGATCACGACGCGGGTCGAAGTCGGTGGGATGCTGTCTGACAATAAGGGGCTGAATGTCCCCGACGTCGTGGTGCCGATGGCTGCGCTGACCGACAAGGATCGTTCCGACCTCAATTTCGCGCTCGACCAGGGGGTGGACTGGATCGCACTCAGCTTTGTCCAGCGGCCCGAGGATCTGGCCGAGGCGAGAAAGCTGATCGGCGGGCGCGCGGCGCTGCTCGCCAAGATCGAGAAGCCGGCCGCGCTGACGCGGCTTGAGGAGATTATCGAGCTGGCCGATGCCGTGATGGTCGCGCGCGGTGATCTTGGTGTCGAACTTCCGCCCGAAGCGGTGCCGCCCGCGCAGAAACGGATTGTCGAAACCGCCCGCCGCATGGGCCGCCCGGTTGTTGTGGCAACGCAGATGCTCGAATCGATGATCAAGGCACCAACCCCGACCCGTGCCGAAGTGTCGGACGTGGCAACCGCCATCTATGACGGCGCGGATGTCGTGATGCTCTCCGCCGAATCGGCTGCGGGTGATTGGCCAATCGAATCGGTCGCGATGATGGATCGGATCGCGATCAATGTCGAAAGCGACCCCGCCTACGCCGCGCGGGTGCATTTCACGGAAACCCGGCCCGATCCGACAACCGCCGATGCGCTTTCCGAGGCGGCGTTCGACATTGTCCGCACGGTTTCCGCCAAATGCGTAATCTGCTTCACAATGTCCGGCTCAACGGCGCGGCGGATCGCGCGTGAACGACCATTGGTCCCGCTGCTCGTCCTGACTCCCAAGCTGGAAACGGCGCGCCGTCTTGGCCTGCTCTGGGGCGTCCACGCGGTAACGACCCGCGATGTCGGATCGTTTGAGGAAATGGTCGCCAAGGCCAAGCGCATGGCGCTTCGCCAAGGGCTGGTCAAAGGCGGGGATCGGGTGATCATCATGGCAGGCGTCCCATTCGGAACGCCAGGATCCACCAATGTCCTCCACGTTGTGCGGCTGACCGGGCAGGAGCTCAAGGGCCGCTAGTTCGACACGCGCTTGTTACGTATCGACGAATTGGTGCGCGTTTTAGCCTTGGCGGGCTTTGAAGCGGCGATTCGTCTTGTTGATGACGTAAGTGCGTCCGCGACGACGGATCACGCGGTTATCCCGGTGGCGATCCTTGAGCGACTTGAGTGAATTGCGGATCTTCATGATCGCTTGCCTGTTTCTGAATTGTCTGAAAAAAGAAGGCCGCCGCCTAAGGGGCAGATGGTATAAAGTCAAGGCGCCCTTGCAGGAGATTTGTAATGCGTATCCATGCCTTTTTGCCTGTTATTGCAATCCTGGCGCTCCCGGCTTGTACCGCCACAATCCCCCCGGTGGAAGTGACACGATTTCATGGGAGCGACGCTATCGCGCCCGGCGCGATCACGACGGGGCCGATTGCCGGTCAAGATGGCAACACGATCGAGTTCCGCACTTATGCACTGGCGGTCTCGCGTGAACTGGGGCGGCTTGGTTTCACAGAGGGCACGAACGCCAGCTATACCGCCGAAATCGGCTATTCCCGCGACGCGCGTGAACGGGTGGCCAAGAGTTCACCCATAACCATTGGTATCGGCGGCGGCAGTTTTGGCAGCCATGTCGGCGTGGGACTGGGCACAAGCTTCGGGATCGGCGGTGACAAAAGTAACCAGATCATCACGTCGCGCCTCGAAGTGCGAATCAAACGAAGTGGCGATGCTCTTATTGTCTGGGAAGGCCGTGCGCAGACCGAGGCCATGTCGAATGCACCGGCCGCTCAACCCGGGCTGGCCGCCGACAAGCTTTCCCGTGCGCTCTTTTCCGGCTTCCCTGGCGAATCGGGCAAAACGATCATCGTGCCCTAAAAGGCGGCAACGCTTGCCCGGCGCGCGATATTCGGCTTAACAATATTGCATGAACATGCAGATCAATGCTGCGTTTGACAGCGGCAACATCATCGTCACCTCAATCGAAGGCCACGCGGCGAATCTCGAAATCCGCAAGGATGCGCATTCCGGTTTCTACCAATGGTTCCATTTTCGTGTCTCTGGCGCACGGGGGCAAAAGATCACGCTACGGATCACCAATTGTGGTGGCTCTGCCTATCCCGATGGCTGGACAAACTACAAGGCGCGTTTTTCGGATGATCGCGCGGACTGGCGCTGCGCTGAAACAGCGTATGACAACGGCGTCCTGACAATCAGCCACACTCCCGCGCTCGACAGCGTCTGGTTCGCTTATTTTGCGCCATTTTCGATGGAACGTCATCACGATCTCGTCCAGCGGGTTGCGGCCAGGCCCGGTGTCGCGCTGGTTGAGTTGGGGCGTTCCATCGAAGGCCAGCCGATCGACTGCCTGCGCATGGGGACCGGCCCGACCCAGGTGTGGCTCTACGCCCGCCAGCACCCCGGCGAGAGCATGGCCGAATGGTGGATGGAAGGTGCGCTCGAAATGCTGACCGAAGAGGGCAATGCGACGGCGAACGTGCTGCGCGAGAAATGCACGTTTCACATCGTCGCGAACATGAATCCTGACGGCTCGTGTCGCGGGCATCTTAGAACCAATGCCGTGGGGGCCAACCTGAATCGCGAATGGGCAGAACCGACGGCCGAGCGCAGCCCCGAAGTGCTTTGTGTGCGCAATGCAATGGATGAAACCGGCGTGCATTGGGCCATGGACATTCATGGCGATGAAGCAATCCCGGCCAATTTCATCGCGGGTTTTGAAGGAGTACCCAACTGGACTGACGTTCAGGGCAATCGCTTCTATGCCTATCGCAACGCGCTGGCCGAACACACGCCCGATTTCCAGACCCGGCTCGGTTATCCCGCATCCGGGCCAGGACGTGCCAACCTGACCATGTCGACCAACCATCTTGCCAACCGCTTCGCGCATCTGGGCTGTGTTTCGATGACGCTGGAAATGCCGTTCAAAGATCACAATCCCAACCCGGACGCGGAACGGGCGTGGAGCCCTGCAAGGTGCAAGACACTGGCACAGGCTTGTCTTGGGGTTATGTCGGGTATGGTCTGAGTGCGCGAACCGATGGCTGAATATTCTGGATCCTGCCATTGCGGCGCGGTGCAATTCGTCGTTGCCGGCACGCCCGACGAAACGACCACCTGCGACTGCTCTCTTTGTACGAAGAAGAATGCCCGGATGATCCGTGTGCCAGAAGGCGCCCTGACGATCATGGCGGGCGAGGACATGCTGGCGACCTACCAATGGAACACGTGCGTCGCGAAGCATCATTTCTGCATGCGTTGCGGAATTTACACCTTTCACAGAAAGCGATCCGACCCCAAGAGCTATGGCGTGAATATATTCTGTCTGAAAGGATTTGATCCGGACGGTGTTCCCCACCGTCGCACCGACGGAATCGGGATGAGCGTGATCGGATGATCCGCATCGTGGAAGATGATCTGCGCGGCCCGGAGATTGCAGCGCTTCTAGAGGCGCATCTGGATGCGATGCGCGAACACTCCCCGCCGGACAGCGTGCATGCGCTTGATCTCGATGCGCTCCGGGTGCCCGACATCAGCTTCTGGACAGCATGGGATGACGATGAACTTGCCGGATGCGGCGCGCTCAAGCAACTCGATCCGCGCCACGGAGAGGTCAAATCGATGCGCACCGCAACCGCCCATCTGCGCAAGGGGGTGGGCGCCCAAATGCTTGCGCACATCATTACTGTGGGCCGAACCCGCGGCTATCGGCGGCTAAGCCTGGAAACCGGATCAAGTGCGCCATTCATCGCCGCGCACCGGCTTTATGAGCGATTCGGGTTCGAGCCGTGCGAGCCCTACGGCGATTATACCGACGACGTGTTCAGTCGCTACTTCACTCTTACGCTGTGATAAGGCCGCGCGCGAATCATCCTTGTTGGAGCTTTTGATCCCATGCCCACACTCGTCCTCATCCGACATGGCCAATCAACCTGGAATCTGGAGAATCGCTTTACCGGCTGGTGGGATGTCGATGTCACCGAAAAGGGCGCAGCCGAAGCGCGCGCCGCAGGCGTGCTGATGCGCGACAAGGGGCTGGATTTCGATTGCACCTTCACCTCGCTTCAAACCCGGGCGATCAAGACACTCAACCTCGCGCTCGAAGAGATGGGCCGTCTGTGGTTGCCGGTGGAAAAGGACTGGCGGTTGAACGAGCGCCACTATGGCGGGCTGACCGGGCTCGACAAGGCCGAGACTGCGGCCAAGCATGGCGATGCGCAGGTGAAGATCTGGCGGCGCAGCTTTGACGTGCCGCCGCCGCCGCTCGAACCGGGCAGCCCCTATGACCTGTCATCGGATCGACGCTATGCCGGAATAGCAGTGCCCACCACCGAAAGCCTCAAGGATACGATTGCTCGGGTGCTCCCCTATTGGGATGCACGGATTGCCCCTGAACTCAGGTCGGGAAAGCGCGTCCTGATTTCGGCACATGGCAATTCGCTGCGGGCGCTGGTCAAGCACCTTTCGAATATTCCCGATGATGAAATCACCGGCCTTGAAATCCCGACCGGACAGCCGATTGTCTATGAGCTGGCGGACGATTTGAGCGCGACCGATCGCTACTATCTCTCTGAACGCTGAGCATACATTGCCGCGTCGGCGCGGGCGAGAACCGTCTCGACCGCATCGCCCGCGCAGACCATGGCAAGCCCTGCCGTCACCCTTACACTGATTGTCGTGTGCCCCAGATCGACGGGTTCACGCGCAACCGTCGCTTCAAGCGCCTTGGCCTTGGCCCTGGCGGCGGGCTCGTCAAGATGGTCGAGTATCAACCCGAACTCATCACCACCGATCCGCGCAAC
>JANLQV010000023.1:0-4205 GCA_031368025.1 Sphingomonadales bacterium
CAGGCTGGTATGCCGAATTCGAGGACCTTGCCTTACCGAACGGGGCGGTCGGCTATGCCGGAGACGGGCGAAGGTTTCTGGGCAGCACATTTGATCCATCGGGCCTCTACCGATTCAATGCGGTGCAACGGATGCAGGCGACGGAAGGGCTGACGACCAGCAAGGTCTCGGATCATGTCATGCGTCTGCAACAGCGCTTCCTTAGCGCTGATCCCTTACCCATGATGACATTGCTCAATCCTGTGACCGATGGTCCGCACGCTCGATTTTTAGCATTTCGCGGAGAAGCGGCGATGGCCGTTCACGACGCGCTCGATGTCCGCAACGTCATGACGGACGTGCGCGGCAACGTTCTAAGAATTGGATTTGCCGCCTATCACGACGAAGCAGATGTTGACCGGCTGCTCGACATCGTCACAATAGCTCTGAACAACGATAAAAAAGGTTGAGGCCGCAATGACATACATGATTGATCGCCGCGCACTGCTGACAACTGCCGCATTTGGCATTGGCGGGCTCATTCTCCCCGGCGGGTCTCTGGCGGCCCAGACCCTGCTTGGTGCCAACGGATTTACGCACGGTGTTGCAAGTGGTGAGCCTGATGCCGATTCGATGCTGCTATGGACCCGCTACGTCAGCGCAACGGGTGCACCGTCCAAGGTACGCGCCGAAATCTCGCTCACCCGGGATTTTGCGAAGGCGGCTGGCGGAGGCCAGATGATCACGGGGCCCTGGCGGGATCATACCGTCAAGATCACGGTCGACGGGCTGAACCCGGGCACATCCTATTTTTACCGTTTCATCGGGCCTGACGGAGCGATTTCGCCAATTGGCCGAACCCGCACGTTGCCGGTGGGCAAGACCGCAAAGTTCAACATTGCAACCTTCTCGTGTGCCAATCTCGGCTACGGCTATTTCAATGCCTATGGCCATGCTGCAGCGAGAAGCGATATCGACCTTGTTCTTCACCTCGGTGATTACCTCTATGAATATGCACGCGGCGGCTATGACAATGGTTCGGAACTGATCAGGCGCATTCTTCCGGAAGGCGAAATCCTGAATCTTGCTGATTATCGGCTGCGTTATGCCAGTTATCGATTGGACCCTGACCTGCAGGCGCTCCATGCCGCATTTCCAATGATTGCCAATACCGACGATCATGAAGGCGCCAACGACTCGTGGGAGGGCGGCGCACAGAACCACCAGCCGGATGAAGGCGACTGGACCAACCGCAAAAATGCCGCAATGCAGGTCTGGCGCGAATGGATGCCCGTCAGCGAACTGCCTTGGAAGAGTTACGAAATCGGTGATCTCGCAACCTATTTCCGCACCGACACGCGGATGATCGCGCGTTCCCGCCCGAATGACTATCCGTCCCTTTTGCGAAGCGGCGACACTGTTGCTGCGCTGACCGCGTTCCGCAATGGGCCTTGGCAGGATCCCGCTGCGACCATGATGGGGACAGAACAAGAGAGCTGGCTTGCCCATGCTTTCCGCACGGCCTCTCGCGAAAAGAAGGTCTGGCACGTGCTGGGTGTAGGGACAAACATCGGATATAATTCAACCCCGCCCGAAGCGCTTGATTGGCTTGATTCGGACGCTCCAGAACGCTCAAAGGCCTATTTCCGTATGGGTATAGCGGCGGGCAAGGAGGGATTGCCTTATAATCTCGACAACTGGGGTGGATATCCGCAGGCCAAGTCGCGATTATTGTCATCCGCGTTGAATACCGATGCAAACCTGATCGCCGTGACGGGTGACAGCCACAATGGCTGGGCATTTGATCTGATCGAAGGCGGGCATTCGGCCGGCGTTGAATTTGGGGGCCAAAGCGTGACCTCTCCCGGCATAGAATCGGCCACCAGGCCCCAGGACCAGGCAAAAATTGCCAAAGCGCTGGTTGCCAACAGCAAGGAGTTGCGCTGGACCGACACATCGAACCGGGGATATATGGTCTTGTCGTTGACACCGCAGGCAGCGACCAACGAATGGGTGTTTGTCGATACCGTCAAAACGCGTGATTTGTCAGCCAAGGTCGGTAACCGCTTGAAAGTCCGGCCGGGCCGCAAGGTTCTGGAAAGCGCGTGAGAAAAGCGCTTGCGACATTTGGAGCCTTGCTTGTTGCAGTTCCGGCACTCGCGCAAACGACCTATGTCCAGACGAGAAGACTGGTCGATGTCGAGGCCGGTCGCATCATCGCGAACCAGTGCATAACAATCGTTGGCGAACGCATCAACGCGATCGCCAGATGCGGCAAACCACCTAAAGGCGCGACAATCATCGACTGGCGGCGCTTCACCGTCCTGCCTGGATTGATTGATCTGCATACCCACCTTGCCGATGTCGGACAGGGCGCGGACGTCGCAGAGCCGATCAATACCGGCCCGGCTGAGACCGCATTTATCGGGGCGAAGAATGCCCGCGATACGCTGATGGCTGGCTTCACCACCGTCCGCGACGTGGGCACCTTTCGCGTTTTTTCCGATGTGAAGCTGCGCGATGCCATTTCCAGGGGCCTGATTCCGGGGCCACGCATGCTCGTTGCAGGCACCTATATCACGATCCCCGGCGGCGGCGGAGAGATCAACGGCTTGCCACCCGGAGTGGTGCCTCCCGAAATGCGATTCGGTGTCGTCAAGACGCCGGCCGAAGCGACCGAGAAAGCAGAAGCGCTGTTCAAGGGTGGGGCTGACTTCCTGAAATTGATCGCAACGGGTGCCGTACTGGCGCTCGGCACCGAACCGGGGCAGCCGGAACTGACCGAAGAGGAAATGCGCGCGGCTGTGACAGTCGCAAGCGCGCATGGCAGTTATGCAACCGCCCACGCCCATGGCGCCGAAGGCATCAAGTCCGCGATCCGCGCGGGCGTCCGCTCGATCGAGCATGCCAGCCTGATTGACGACGAAGGCCTTGCGATGGCCAAGGCCGCAGGCGTCTGGCTCGTGATGGACATCTACAACGGCGACTATATTGAGGAGTTCGGGACGAAAGAGGGCTGGCCCGCCGAGTATCTCCGCAAGAATCGAGAGACGACCGACATCCAGCGTCAGGAATTCACGAAAGCCGTGAAGTTGGGGGTGAAGATCGGCTTCGGCACGGACAGCGGTGTCTATCCGCATGGCCTCAATGCGAAGCAATTTGCGTACATGGTCAAGTACGGGATGACGCCAATACAGGCGATCCGGGCCGCAACGCTGGAAGCCGCCATGCTCATCTCCAAAGAAGGAGACGTGGGCAGTCTTTCTCCGGGCCATTTTGCCGACATGATCGCGGTTTCAGGCGATCCGCTGAATGATATACACGCGCTTGAAAACGTTGTCGGCGTGATCAGTGGCGGACGGCGGGTCAAATGAAGCCGGCTTCGCCTCGCCTCCTGGACAAGTGGCTTGGCTTCCAGATTCCAAATGCCGGTATTAGCGACGATACCAAGCCTGAAACATCAGGATCGACCAGAGTCGATATCCGTTGTTGAGCCGACCGCTCAAATGCTGTTGCCACAATTGTTGAACCGACTCCGTTACAAAATAGCCGTCCGCTCTCATTGCAGCTGGTTCAAGCAGGGCTTCGGCCCAATCACGCAAAGGGCCACGCAGCCATTCCGCGATGGGAATGCCGAATCCCATTTTCGGTCGATCGATGAGTGACTGCGGGACGTGGCGATACAAGAGTTGTCGCAAAGGCCATTTTGTCTTTCCATCGCGCATCTTGAGATCGAGAGGCAGTTGCCACGCAAAGCGAACGACGTCGGGATCTAGCATCGGAACGCGCGTCTCCAGCGAAACTGCCATCGCCGCGCGATCCACCTTTGCAAGAATATCGTCGGGCAGGTAGTGGACGCTATCGACGGCCATCATCCATTCAATAGATGAAAGATTAGCAATCGCTGCCATGTTCCGGTCGGAAAACGTCTCAGGTTGCCCGCCATCAATGACGAATTGGGAGGGATCATCGAAATGCGAGATCAGTCCAGTATATAGGTCGCCGATCGACTCCTTGTTCAGTAGGGACGCACCCTTGTGCAGCTTGTGCCCGATGGCGTTGTTGCCCGACCGACCCAAGAGCAATCCGATCCTATCCCAATGCCTCGGCGCAATGCTGAGGAGAATTTGCGATGCGACCGTGCGGACCGGTTTGGGCACAGCCTGAAGGATCTTCCAGTATTTCTGGGTAAACAGATATCGGTTGTAGCCGCCGAACAACTCGTC
>JANLQV010000035.1:0-2780 GCA_031368025.1 Sphingomonadales bacterium
ATGTCAACATTTCGCAGTCGCGGCTTATGGCGAAGAAGCTGCGCGACGCGGGACGTTCGGTTGAGCTGGTAGAATATCCCAAGCTCGAACATAGCCTTGTCGATTCCGCGGTCCGGGCGCAATTGCTCAAGAAAAGTGCCGATTTCCTGCTGGCGGCTGGCAAATAGAAAAAGGGCGGCCCAAACGGACCGCCCTTTATTCTCTGGAATTCGAACCGATCAGCGCGAATAGAATTCGACGACCAGGTTCGGTTCCATCTTCACCGGATAAGGCACTTCGTCGAGCGTCGGGACGCGGGTGAAAGTGACCTTTGCGGCGCCGTCGGTCGCGATATAATCGGGAATGTCGCGTTCGGCGAGGCTCTGCGCTTCGATGACCAACGCCATTTCGACGGCCTTGTTGCCCAGGCTGATCTCATCGCCAACATCGATCCGGCGCGAGGCAATGTTGCACTTCACGCCGTTGACGCGGACGTGGCCGTGGCTGACGAGCTGGCGCGCGGCAAACACAGTTGGCGCAAACTTGGCGCGATAGACAACCGAAGCGAGGCGACGCTCGAGCAGACCAATCAGGTTCTGCGAGGTATCGCCCTTCATGCGATCAGCAGTCTGGTAGCTTTGCTTGAACTGCTTTTCCGTGACGTCGCCATAATAGCCCTTGAGCTTCTGCTTGGCCTTCAATTGCAGGCCATAGTCGGAAACCTTGCCCTTACGGCGTTGGCCGTGCTGGCCGGGGCCGTATTCGCGGCGATTGACGGGCGATTTGGGGCGACCCCAGATATTTTCGCCCAACCTACGGTCGAGCTTATACTTTGCGCTTTGGCGCTTTGACATGTTCAGTCCTTCAATTGCGTTTCAGTTCAGTGTTCCGGAACCGCGCGACACGGGGCGTAGATTACTCTTGGCCCGAGCCGGACACCTGCTTCACCGGAAGTGCAGGGTCAATTGCGAAGAGCGGGCCACTACAGCCCGGCATGGGAAAGTCAAGTCTTGGACGCGACGTTCGGGAATTGCCTATCCACCAGACAAAGGATCGATATGCACAGTCCGGCCCGCATCCTGTATTTTTTCACCCACGTCGCGGGCCGCTCTCGATGCGTCATCCCATTCTTTGGCGGTACGGCAAATTCTCTTGCTTCCGGCAAGTGATCCGGTGACTTCATAGGTGCGGCATATCACCCGCTCCTTTGCGGCCGGCAGCGTCCCAGGTGCGGCCGCTTCGGCCAACAAAGTCGCGATGAAAAGAGCAGCGGAACCGATCACAAATACCCCCTGACAAACGGTTTAAGGTGTAAAGGTAGAGGATTGGCGAAAATCAGGCTAGTCCTTTTTTCGCGGTGACCGTGGCTCACCGATCGTGCGAATGACACCGCGCATCGTGCGGATTTCCTGTGCGCTCCATTGAGGTTTGGTCAATATCGAACGCACCGTCCGCCGCGTGACATGGGCGCGTTCGGGCGGGAAAAAGAATCGTTCACGTTCCAGCAGGGCTTCCAGCTGGATGATCAGTTCCTCAAGCTCCTTCTGCGGGGCTGGTGGATCGAGGTTGGTCTTGGGCGGGGACGCAAGGCCCGCGCCCTTCGACCATTCATAAGCGATCAGAATGACCGCCTGAGCGAGATTGAGGCTGCCAAATTTGGGGTTGATCGGCACGGTGATGATCGATCTGGCAAGCGCCACATCGTCACTGGCCAGCCCCGAACGTTCCGGCCCAAACAGGATCGCGCTGCGCCCGGTGGCCGTCCGGATTTCGGCGGCGGCTCCTTCGGGCGTCACAACCGGTTTGACCACGCCGCGCTTGCGCACCGTCGTCGCATAGACATGCGCGCAATCGGCGGTTGCCTCCGCCACGCTGGCAAACACCTGCGCTTGCTCAAGAACACTATCCGCACCTGCAGCAGCCGGCCCTGCGGATGGGTTGGGCCAGCCGTCACGCGGCACCACAAGCCGCATTTCGGTCAGTCCAAAATTGAGCATTGCCCGCGCAGCCTTGCCCATATTCTCGCCCAATTGCGGGCGGACGAGTATGATGACTGGGGGCACGCTCACTTCCGCGCCGCTTCAGCGATACTCCCGGCAAAGCCCTCAAAATCGCTCGCATCGGTGAAGGCCCGGTAAACCGAGGCGAAGCGGATATAGGCGACGCTATCGAGCCCCTGGAGCGCATCCATCACCAGCTCGCCGATCCGGGTTGAGGGAATTTCGGGTTCGCCCAGCGTTTCAAGCTGGCGCTGAATGCCAGTGACGAGACGTTCGATCTTCGTGCCATCAACCGGGCGCTTGCGGCAGGCGATGGCGATCGAGCGTTCAAGCTTCTCGCGCTCGAACGCCTCCTTCCGGCCTTCCGATTTCAGCACCGTCAGTTCGCGAAGCTGGATCCGCTCGAACGTCGTAAAGCGCGCTCCGCACGCTTCGCATTGCCGTCGCCTGCGGATCGAAGCGCTGTCCTCGGTCGGTCGGCTATCCTTGACCTGTGTTTCGGCGTGCGAGCAGAACGGGCAGCGCAAAGCCTAAAACCCGGGATAGATAGGGAAGCGGGCACACAGGGCCTGGACGCGCTCACGGACATTGGCCTCGATTTGACCGTCGCCCGCTTCGCCATTCTTGGCCAACCCATCGAGAACGTCGGCGACCATATTGCCGATTTCACGAAATTCGGCCGGCCCAAAGCCGCGCGTCGTTCCCGCAGGCGATCCAACGCGAATACCCGATGTCTTGACCGGGGGCAGGGGATCGTTGGGAATGCCGTTCTTGTTGCACGTTATGGCCGCACGTTCGAGC
>JANLQV010000058.1:0-7587 GCA_031368025.1 Sphingomonadales bacterium
GAAATATTGAAGACCGACGCCGAATAGGGTTTGGTGCACTGATCATTGCCGATCGTGATGCGGAACGATTGCCAGTCGGGCTCCTCGATCGGGCGGGCCGAATGGGCAATGAATTCATAATCATCGGCATAGACGTTGAGCAAGGTTCCAAACGGATGCTCACCCGCCATATCCTTGGCGCGCTCATAGACCAGACTGCGTTGTGCCCGCGAGAAGGGCGCGGCTTCGGTATCCGATTCAAACAGATATTGCCGCAGTTCGGGGCGGATCATTTCGACCAGCCAGCGGACATGGCCGATCACGGGATAGTTGCGCAGGATCGAATGGCTCGTCTGGATCAGGTCAAACACCCCGATACAGGCGAGCGCCCAGGCCGTCAGCGTGATCCAGAGCGGCCAGCCGAGCCAGAGCCCAAGGCCGAACACCACGATGCAAAGCGCGAATGCGGTATAGCGTCCCAGTCTGAATTTCATGGCGCGGCCGGATAGGCGGTCAGCACCGGGCCGAGCGCGTCCTTCAACGGCCCCAGCCAAGGCTCGAACATCTGCCACTGCTCCGTCCCTTCACGATAGATCGGACGGCGGACCTGTTCGGAACTGGCGGTGCGGACAGCGCGGTCATTTTCGTAGAAGCGCAGGCAAGGTTCTTCGAACGGCAGGTCGAGCGCCTTAAGGAGCGCCCGGATTTCGGTTTCGCTATCCTCCACCATGCGTTCGTAGATCACGCGGTGAACCCGACCGGGCAGCACTGTGTCGATATGCGCGAGGGTGCGAACATAGTCGGCATAGTAGCGGCCCATATCGTCAAGACCATAGCTGAAGGATTGGCCGCGCGCGAAATGTTGCTTGAAGTTGGAAAAGCAGCAGCCGAGCGGGTGGCGGCGTGCATCGACGATCTTCGCATTGGGCAGGATCAACTGGATCAGGCCGATATGCATCCAGTTGTTGGGCAGCTTGTCGATGAAAAGCGGTTTATCGCTCTTGCGTTGGATACGGGTGCGTTCGAGATATTCTTCACCCAGCGCGCGCAGTTCGTGTGGCTCGACACTGTCCAGCCCGCCCTTTCGCGTGCCGATCCTGGCGGCGAGCGCCGGGATGTCAGGCAGTTCCATCGTGCCTTCAACCTGACTGTGGCTGGCCAGGATTTGCTCGATCAGGGTCGAACCCGCGCGCGGCATGCCGATAACGAAGATCGGATCAGACGCGGGGCACCCCTGCCCGGCGCGAGCAGCGAAGAGCGCGGGGGTGAATATACCGATCAAGCGATCGACCTGCCGGGTCGTGTCTGCGGGGTCATAGGCCAGTATGGCGCGGCGCAGCCGGTTGCCTTCCTCATAATGAGCGAATGAGGCCGCCGCATCCTTGCGGTCTTCCAACGCCTTGCCCAGCGCGAAATGGAGGTGGAAGCGATCCTCCTCACCCAGCTTCGGGTGTTCAAGCGAGCGTTCCATTGCGGCAATGTCTTCATCGCTGAACGTCACGGTCTTGAGGTTGGCGAGGCTCCACCAGACTTCGCCCAGTTGCGGCGCGATTGCGATGGCACGGCGATAGGCATCCACGCAGTCTGCCTGTCGCCCGACCGTCTTGAGCACATGGCCGTAGGACATCCACACCTTGGGTTGGTCGGGGTGCCGCGCCAGCACCTGCCCATAAAGCGCAACCGCTTCATCATACTCGCCGATCCGTCCCATCGCGGCGGCCTTGAGATTGGCATTCCCGGCATTTTCAGGATCAATCGCCAGCAGCGCATCGAGTTCGGCGACGGCATCGGCAATCTTGTTCTGGCGGTAAAGCACGGTCGCGAGGTTCGAACGCGCCGCAAGAAAGTTGGGCGCAATTTCGACCGCGCGGCGCAGCAGTGTTTCAGCATCTGGCATCCGGCCAATCCGGCCCGCCAGTTCCGCCAGCATGCGGATCGCTGCCACGTCGAACGGGTTGGCCTTCAGATGGGTGCGGAGCAGCGGCTCGGCTTCGTTCAGCCGGTTATCGTGGAGCGCGAGCGCAGCCTCCAGCAATTGCGGATCGCGCAACTGGCGTGAAAAATCGGGCGCGACCACCCCTGCCGAAGCCATCAGGAACGTTCCGCCTGAATAACTGCATCGGCTGCGCGCAAGGCCGCGAGGTTGCGCATCAGGTGATGCAGATCATGCACTTCGAGATCCACAACATTGGTATGAAACGCCGTATCGCGCGCGTCGAGGCGGATGTTGAGGATGTTAGCCTTGTGGCTGCCGAAAATGCCCGCGACAATGGCCAGAGAACCAGGTTCATTCTTGACGATGACGGTCAGACGCGCGGTGCCGCCGTCCGATCCGTCGCCCCATGCCAGATCGAGCCAGTCGGCATCGACGCCGTCCGCTAGGCTGTTGCAATCAATCGTGTGGACTTCAATCGCTTCATCGGGGCGTCGTAGCCCGACAATCCGGTCTCCCGGCACCGGATGGCAGCAAGGAGCGAGCGTATAGGCAACCCCCGGCGTCAGCCCCCGGATCGATATTGCCTCACGCTGCGGCAGGACCGCGAGCGTTTCCGCCGATGATGAGCCGGGCATCAGCGCTTCAAGCAATTGCGCGTCGCTCACCGACTGGCGGGCAATGGCAATCATCAGCTCATTCTCATCGGCGATTTTGAGGCGCTTGGTCGCTTCCTTCACGGCGTCCTTGCCAAGTTGGGCCGGCAGGCGTTTTGCAATATCGTCATAAATCTTGCGGCCGAGAGCAATCGATTCTCCCCGTTCCTTATGGCGGACGAACCGGCGGATCGCGGCGCGCGCCTTGCCCGTCACCGCAAAACCCAGCCATTGCGGTTGCGGCTCTTGTGCTTTGGATTTCAGGATATTGACCTGGTCGCCATTCTCAATGGGGGTACGCAGCGGCACAACCCGGCCATTGACTTTGGCGCCCACCGCCGTGTCGCCCAGCGTGGTGTGGACGGCATAGGCGAAATCGATCGGGGTCGCGCCCTTGGGCAGCTGGATCAATTCGCCCTTGGGGGTGAAAGCAAAGATGCGATCCTGATACATCGCCATACGCGTATGTTCGAGCAACTCTTCCGGGCTGTCGGCATGATCGAGGATTTCCATCAAATCCTGAAGCCAGCCGATCTGGGCGTCCGGCGTCTCTCCATTCTGCTTGTAGGACCAGTGCGCCGCGACGCCGCGTTCGGCCTGCATATGCATGTCGATTGAGCGAATCTGGATTTCGATCCGCATCTTTTCGGAATGGATCACCGAGGTGTGGAGCGAGCGATAGCCGTTGCGCTTGGGGGTCGAGATATAGTCCTTGAACCGCCCCGGCACCATCGGCCAGCGGCGGTGGATGATGCCCAGCGCCTGATAACAGGCCTCCACATCAGGAACGATGGCGCGAAAGGCCATCACGTCCGAGAGTTGTTCGAAACTGATATGGCGCTCCGCCATCTTGCGCCAGATCGAATAGGGATGTTTTTCGCGGCCATAAACATTGGCCTCAATCCCGGCGCGCGAGAGCAGCAGCTTGATGCCGGAGCCGATCCGCGCGATCTTGTCTCCGCCGCCTTCGTTCAGTTGCTCAAGCCGCTTGGCAATCGAGGCCCAGGCATCGGGTTCGAGTTCCTTGAACGCCAGCGTCTGCATCTCATTCATGAATTCATACATGCCGATGCGTTCGGCCAGCGGGGCATAGATATCCATCGTTTCGCGCGCGATCCGCCGCCGTTTCGCGTCATCCTTGATGAAATGCAGCGTCCGCATATTGTGGAGCCGGTCGGCCAGCTTGACCAGCAAGACGCGGATATCATCCGATGTCGCGAGCAGGAATTTGCGCAGATTTTCCGCCGCCCGCTCATTATCGGTCATCGCCTCGATCTTGGAGAGCTTGGTGACCCCATCAACCAGCCGGGCAATATCGGGCCCGAACTTGGCCTCGATCTCCTCGTGCGTGGTCAGCGTATCCTCGATCGTATCGTGGAGAATCGCAGTGGTGATCGTCTGGTCGTCGAGGCGAAGGTCGGTCAGAATGCCGGCCACTTCGATCGGGTGGCTGTAATAAGGATCGCCCGATGCACGTTTCTGGGTGCCGTGCTTCTGCATCGAAAACACATAAGCGCGGTTGATCAGCGCCTCATCAGCGTCCGGATCATAGGATTTGACCCGCTCAACAAGTTCATATTGCCTGAGCATCGCCGTCATGATGGGGTGGCGAAGGGTGCAAATGCAAGCATGTTGTTGGCGGAACGCGTATCAGCGTCTATGGCCCGCGCCATGCTGGTTGATCACGTCCTTTTCCTCGATGGTGAGGCCATCATCGTTGACAAGCCTGCCGGCCTGCCGGTTGACCCTCCGCGCGACGGTTCCTTGAGCCTTGAAAACCATCTCCAGGCGCTGATGTTCGGCTTCAAACGCTGGCCAACAGCCGTCCACAGGCTCGACCGCGATACCAGCGGCTGCCTGCTCCTCGCCCGAAATCCCAAGGCCCATGCCCGTTTCCAGCAGGCGTTCGAGGCGAAGGCTGTGGTGAAACATTATCTGGCGGTCGTCGACGGCGTGCCGGAGGGTCGATCGGGCGTGATCGACCTGCCGCTCAACAAGGTGAGCAGCGCAGAAGCGGGTTGGCGGATCGTGGTCGATGCAAAGAAGGGCAAGAGCGCGGTGACGGCATGGGAAATGATTGCCGAACACGAAGGCCGCGCAATGATCCGCTTCATCCCCGAAACCGGCCGCACCCACCAGATCAGGGTGCATGCCGCCGACGGTCTGGGCATGGCGATTGTGGGCGACCCCGTTTACGGCAAGGCAGACATGCCGATGCTGCTCCACAGCGCCTTCCTCTCAATCCCGCGCATAGGCAAGCCGACAGTCGAGGCTACTGCTCCGCTGCCGGAGCGTTTTATCAACGCGGGATTTTCTGCGCTATCGTGAGAGTCTGCTTGGCGCGACCGTTTGGGGTGCGCCCTAAACCAGTCGGCTTTGCTTCACCGCTGCCTCGATGAAGCTCGCGAAAAGCGGGTGCGGGTCAAAGGGTTTGCTTTTCAGTTCGGGATGGAACTGAACCCCGACGAACCACGGGTGATCGGGCCGTTCGACAATTTCGGGCAGTTCGCCATCGGGGGACATACCGCTGAAGGCCAGCCCGCCCGCCTCGAGCAGCTCCTTGTAATGGACATTCACCTCATAACGATGGCGATGCCGTTCGGAGATTTCGGTGCCGCCATAGATGCTGGCGACATGGCTGTTGCCCGATAGCGTCGCATCATAAGCGCCGAGCCGCATTGTTCCGCCCAGATCGCCGCCTGCCTCACGTTTTTGCAAGCCCTCCTCGCTCATCCATTCGGTGATGATGCCAACCACGGGTTCGGCCGTCGGCCCGAATTCGGTCGAGGAAGCATCGGCGATCCCGGCGAGATTGCGGGCCGCTTCGATGCAGGCCATCTGCATCCCGAAACAGATGCCGAAATAGGGCACGTTGCGTTCACGGGCAAAGCGGATGCTGGCGATCTTGCCCTCCGCCCCGCGTTCGCCAAAGGCACCGGGAACGAGAATGGCGTGGAGCGGTTCCAGCCGGGCGGCGACATCGCTATCGTCCGCCTCAAACAGTTCAGCGTCGATCCACTGGATGTTGACCTTCACCCGGTTGGCCATCCCGCCATGCACCAACGCCTCGTTGAGCGACTTATAGGCATCGGGCAGGCCAACATATTTGCCGACTACACCAATCGTTACTTCGCCATCGGAGTTGGCGAGGCGGTCTTCGATATCGACCCAGCGCGAAAGATCGGGATTGGCCGCAGGCTCAATTCCGAAGGCGCGCAACACTTCATCGTCCAGCCCTTCGGCATGATATTGGAGCGGCACGGCGTAGATTGAAGCGGCATCGAGCGCCGGGATTACCGCTTCCTTGCGGACGTTACAGAACAGCGCGATCTTTGCGCGTTCGCCTTCGGGCAGCGGATGTTCGCAACGGCAGACCAGGATATCGGGCTGGACACCCAGTGCGGCAAGCTCACGCACCGAATGCTGGGTTGGCTTGGTTTTCAGCTCCCCCGCTGCGGCAATATAAGGCACCAAAGTAACATGGATCGAAACTGCGTTCCCGCGCCCCAGATCGTTCTTGAGCTGGCGGATCGCTTCGATAAACGGCAGCGATTCGATATCACCCACCGTCCCGCCAATCTCACACAGGACGAAATCGAGATCATCGATCTGGTTGAGCGCGAAAGCCTTGATCGCGTCGGTTACGTGCGGAATGACCTGAACCGTCGCGCCCAGATAATCGCCGCGACGCTCCCTCTGGATGATTGTCTGGTAAATCCGGCCAGAGGTGACGTTGTCCGATTGCCGCCCCGAAACGCCGGTAAAGCGCTCATAATGACCAAGATCGAGATCGGTCTCCGCCCCGTCGTCGGTCACATAAACTTCGCCGTGCTGATAGGGAGACATCGTCCCCGGATCGACGTTCAGATAGGGATCGAATTTCCGAATGCGCACGCGGTATCCACGCGCCTGCAAGAGCGCAGCGAGAGACGCTGCCATAAGCCCTTTGCCAAGCGAGGAGACCACGCCGCCGGTGATGAAAATAAACCGCGCCATGGGAGGAGAGGCTTAGACGCCCCAATGCGGACTCGGCAAGGGGATGAATCCCCTCACGCGAAATATTATTGCGAATTGTTTCCAGCCGCAGGCGCAGGGGCAGTTGTCGCAACAGGCGGAGGCGTAACTGTTGCAGTCTTCGGGGTTACCGGCTTTGCCAATGTCGCTACAGGCTTTGCCTTGGGCTTTTCGACCGCTGGCTGCGTGTTGATCTTTGGCTGCGCGGCAAGCGCAAGGGCTGGAGCTGTCTGAACCGGCGTAACCGGGCTACCAGCGGCAGACCCCGCGAGCGGCACGCCGGGAACGGGCGCAGCAGGAGCCGTTACAGGCTGTTTGGCGAGCGTCGTATCAAGTTCAGCGGGTGTGCGATTGAACGTCGCAAGCGCCGCCAGGCCGATCGACAATAATACAAAGAGAGTCGCCAATATTGTGGTCGCGCGAGTCAGGAAGTCGGCTGCGCCGCGCGCCGTCATCAGGCCGGAAGGGCTTCCCCCGCCCGCAAGTCCGCCCCCTTCGGAGCGCTGCATGAGGATGACCCCAACCATTGCCGCAGCAATGATCGCGTGAACGACGAGAAGGAATTTATACATGGGCGCGGCCCTTAGCGGAGCGAAGGCACAGGATCAACCGCGCTTGGTGCATTGGCATTCCGCAACGGGTTTAACGAAATTGGCGGGGCCTAAAGTGAGCGGGCTAGAATGCGAATACTGGCCCCGCACACCACTACCCCGCCAATAGAACGGCCCTGGCGGGGAGGGGTCCCAGCCAGGGCCGCATCCAGATGTCCAGGTGTTGACCGGCCTGATCCATCGGGATTCCTTGAAAAGATTATTTGGACGGCAGAAGCACTGTATCGATCACATGAGCGACACCGTTCGACTGATAAACGTCGGCCTGCGACACTGTGGACTTGCGACCGGTCGCATCGGTCAGGACGATCGAATCGCCTTCCTTGCTGGCCGTAAGTGATCCGCCCGCGACGGTCTTGAGCTTGGCCTTGCCACCACCAGCTTCGATCGCTTT
>JANLQV010000162.1:0-1574 GCA_031368025.1 Sphingomonadales bacterium
CCGCGCCACCGCCTGCCGCATCTGCACAGGGTATGACGCCGCCATCTCCATTGGCATCCAATACACCCACCGAGGCGACAACGGCCAAGGCCGCACGCTCGATCACCTACAGCGTCGTCAGCTATATCTTGCGTGGCCCGGGCCAGAGCATGGTCTATCTGGCCGTTTTCCATGCACTCGCGCTGGCATTCGTGGCGCTCGCGCTGTTCGAGGCGATCGCCGGGCGCAGGGGCATTCGGGATTTTGCTGCGATGGTGATCGGGTTTGCCTTCCTCACCACCGCCGGTCCGGTCACGACAGGGATCATCCCTGATGTCTTTGCCGCCATCATCATCGCAGTGCAACTCCTCCTCACCTTCTACTGGCAGCGCTTGAGCTGGCCGATGGCGCTCGTGCTGATTGCGCTTGGTGCATTTGCGGTCTCAAGCCATGCCAGCCATCCGCCCCTTGCCCTTGGCATGGCGACGATGGGCAGTTTGTGGCTGTTCTGGTTCCGCCGCACTGATCCGCTTCCACCCTGGCGTTCGGCGGCGATGAGCTGGATGCCCTCGCTGCTTGGTGTGGTTCTTGTCCTCGCCTCGGGCCTTGTCGGTTTTGGCGAGGTCAGCATGGCGCCCAAGCGCTACCCACTGGCGCTGGCCCGCGCGATCGATAATGGGCCGGCGCTCTGGTATTTGCAGGATCATTGTGATCCCCCCGAATATGCGGTGTGCGAGCTTTACGGCACCAATATCCCCAAAACGGTGGAGGAGTTCCTCTGGTTGCCCAACGGGCTGGTCCAACGCGCCACGCCTGAACAGATGGACCGGATCCGCGCCGAGGAGTCCCGGATTATCTGGCGCACGACGCTCGCTTATCCCGGGGCTCAGCTTGCCAGCGTCATCCACGACATCCCGGAGCAGATGATCTCGTTCGACGTCAAACCGCGACAATATTTCGCCACGATTGAGACAGAAGCAGACGGCAATCCCGTGGTGCGCGGGATTGACTCACAGCGCGAACAGCCCCTGCTGCGCTGGCTCACCAGAATCGCTGCCTTTGTGGTTCTGATCTCGACAGTGCTGCTGGCCTTCCGCCTGCCGCGCATGACCAAGACGGAGCGGGGCATGCTGGTGATGCTGTTCACAGGGCTGTTGATCAACGCGACAGTCTGCGCCATCTTTTCAGGAGTCGCGTCGCGCTATCAGGCGCGCGTGGTCATGATCCTGCCGCTGGTTGCGATGGCAGTCATTGCAAGCCGACGCGACAGGACGATGAAGACCGCATGACGGGCGCGCACGAATAGCGGCGTCCGATTTACCGGAATTCAGCTCTTTTTGAGGGTCAATCCACCAAACCGCTTGTTGAAGCGGGCCACCTGCCCACCCGTATCGAGCAAATGACCGCGACCGCCGGTCCAGGCAGGATGCGCGAGCGGATCGATGTCGAGCGTCATCGTGTCGCCCTCCTTGCCCCAGGTCGAGCGCGTTTCGAACACGCTGCCGTCTGTCATCTGCACCTTGATCATGTGGTATTCGGGATGAATGTCTTTTTTCACGTCAAAAGCTCCGGAAAGTGGCTGGTTTCCGACCAGC
>JANLQV010000191.1:0-5788 GCA_031368025.1 Sphingomonadales bacterium
CTTTTCGGCCAGTGAAGCACGACGCAAATCAAGGTCGAATAGATAAACGCGGACATCGGGAAGCTGCGCCAAAGCGACCGCCAGATTTGCGACCAGGAAAGATTTCCCGGCCTCAGGTGTCGCCGAAGTCACCCCCAGAAGCTTCCAACCCTTTCCACGCATTTCCTTGAGAACCTGGGTTCTCAGCAAGTTGAACGGCCTCGAACGGATATCGCGCGAGTTGAAACCCACGACATCATGCTCAGCCAATATCGACAGGTCGACTTCAACCGTCGGAAGCGCCTCTTCCTTTGGAAGGGAAAACGGGGAAACTGCGCCGGGCAACCGGTAAGGCTCAACTGACACGAAACAAACCCCCTGGATTAAACTGGTGCATTAAAAACGAAATTCAGCCTTCCAGCGCGATGGTTTCGCGCCGGTTGAACGGCCAGAGCTTTTTGTACCAAGGCGCCTGCTCGGAGCGCTTGGCCAAAATCGTCGGGATTGCGGCAAGCGGCGCCGCCCCGGTGATCGCCTTGACGGTATCAAGTCCCCGGATAGGTCGCAGGACCAGCTCGATTCCAATCATCAGGATGATCCCCAATCCCAGCCCCGCCAATGCTCCGCCGCCAACAAATAAAGGCCGGTTGGGCCAATCGGGCCGGTCGGGCACGACCGGTGGGTCAATCACCGTCAGGCGCTCGCCCTTTTGCTCGTTTTTCAATTTTGCCGTGGACTGGGCTTGCATCAGTTTTGACGCAACCTGCTGGTATTGGACATTCAGGCCATCAAGCTTTTGCTGCAACTGGGCTATCTGCTCCATCACGACCGGTCCTCGCGCCTGAGCGGTCAGGATTGCCGAGGTTTGCGCCGAGTCACGCGCCTTGGCAGCGCGCAAAGCCGCAATCTGTGAATTATTGAATTCAAGTTGCGAGGTGATTGGATCGATCGGGATGTTGCCGACATTCTTGGCCGCAAGTTCCTTCGCCTCAGCCAAGCGTTGTCGGGCCAAGATTACATCGGGATGGCTTTCTGCATAAACCGCTCTCGCAGTGGCGAGCTGTTGCTCCGCAGCAGCGACAACAGGATCGCGATTGGCGGCGGTTTTCGTCAAGTCCCGTTGCGAATTGAGCTGCGAATTTTCGCGCATCATTGCCGCAATTTGACCGTCATAGTTGCCGCCACCGCCACCTAGCATCGTCATGCCGGAATTGGATATGGCAGATCCGTTGCGTGCCTTAATGCCCGAAATCTGGCCTTCAAGCAGCGATGCCTGCGTCTCAAGACTGGACGCCTGATCAGTCAGGAATTGCACGGCGTCTTGGGCTTGCTCTGCGGTTTTGGTCGAATCAATCCTCAGAATCCTGTCGACAACGTCCTGAGCGACTGCCTGGGCTTTGACGGGGTCGGGATAATCGACACTCATCGAAAACGCGATCGTGGAAGACTACCCACCGCCCCCGCCAGAAAATTCAGCCCCAACCGGCTGAAAATTTACGGAGTTGCGAAGCTTTTCGATGATTTCAGAAAGCGGTTTGGACGCACGTTCGTCTGTATATAAATCCAGCCGCTGGATCATTTCGATCAAATCGGGTCGGCTCAGCACCTGCTGGCGGACCTTTGCAACGCGTTGATCGATGGCCTCATTCGATTTCTCGTCTGCGGTGCCGATGTCCATTTGCGCGGACTCGACGAGCAGGACCGAAGAGGAACGATAGGATGTCGGCAGCAAAAATGCCGCCACGACTCCCGCCACGAACAATATGATCGTAGGAATGACCACAAGCCATTTTCTTTGCCGGATGATCGCCGGTATATGGGCCAAAAATGACGATGGCCCAACGTCTTCATCATCCCGATCAGAGATCATCTCATGTCTCCAAAAGCATAGCTGATGCCCACGCTCAAAGACGAGTTCGCCTTTCGCGGCAAGGGATCGTGGTAGCTATCCGCATAGCTGGCGGTCAAAAAGCCCTGGAATCTCTGAGAGACGCGCCGACTGTATGTAAGGCTGGCTTGCCCATAGTCGGCAGAGCCGCCAGTAACGATATTGCCTTGACTGATTTGGCCAGAGCGCGACAGATTCGCATTCACATCGACCGTGCTCTTTGAATCAAGGCGCACGTTATAACTGATTCCGACCGACGTTTGCGGCCGAACAGTGCTCCCGAACGATGTCGGCTGGACCGAGCGCGATCCCAGCAGGCAAAACTTGGCCCGGCTTGTCACATTGCACAAGGTAAGCCTGCCAGCAGCACTATCTTGCCCGGACTTACCCACGAGGCCGCTGATCGTCGAATGGCTGACGCCGAGCGATGCAGAAAGACTCCAACTCGAGCCGAACTTTGTGCTGAAAGTCGCTTGCGGCGAAATCGTTGTGGCATCACCCAGCCGAGTCCGTCGATAGTCTGCGCGCGAAATGGAGACATTCAGCCCGACAGAGGTCCGGCTATTGAGGATGCGATTATAGCCGATGCTTCCGTTCGCATTGTCATACTCTGCTGCGGTGCTGCCCGCAGGGAACCGCACGATCGAAAACCCGCCCTGCGTTTGCAAGCTGTCGCGCGAGTTCGCAGTATAATTAAGTCCGACACTCCCGTTTATTGCCTGGCGGCGCTGGCGGAGCCCGTTGAGTGCAATGTCCCCTGGAAGCGGAGGGAACAAGCCGCCATTGGTCGGGTTGGCACCAAATGTAAGCAAGTCATTGGCGCCGACCACGGAGCTGTTGATACCAAGATCAGCATTGTAGCCCAATCGGGGCGACAGTTTCTGAACGATGCTTGCATTGACGGAATAATCATCGCTCGAACGATAGCGCCTCGAGAATTCGCGATGCCTGTAATCGCCTGTCAGGCTCATTGTCTTGACCGAGTCAATAAATTTGACGCCCGGCGACACTGATACCGTTCCCGACGATGCAGACGTATTGGCCCCGCTCTGAAGATACGGATTGGTCGCTATTTCTGCATTCAGCGACGTGTTGATCCACGCCCTTGTCTCGGCCTGCGCCGACCCGGGGGCAAAAATAGCCCAAGCCACAACAATGCCGGAGGCTGCGTGTTCAAGCCCTGAAATGATACGGCTCGATTTCCATTTCGAGAATATTGTCATGGTACAATCACCGTATCGCCGCTTTCAATTTGCGGAATTGTATTTGCGTTGAGGTCCCGCGCTGCGCCGCCGCCCTTATAGACCGCCGCGATCCGCGCTCTTATGGTCACCAAATTGCTGCCGGACTTTCGAATGATTGTCACGTTATCGAGACCGGCAAATTCGTCAGGGCCGCCTGCATAGCTGAGCGCTTCAAGAAGATTGACATAGCGGCCCGGAGAAAACGTACCGGGACCTTTTACTTTTCCAGCGACTGTGAACTGGAATCCCGAAGGGCTGCGAACCGAAACGGTCACTTGTGGCACTTGACCGCGATACTGGGTGGCCAGGCCCTTGGTGATCACCTCTTCGATTTGGGAGGGAAGTTGGCCGAGCGCAGTCACTTTGCCCACCAAAGGAAAAGAAAAAGTGCCATCCGGCAAAATGCGAATCGTGCGCTGGAGTCGATCTTCTCCCCACACATAGACCTCAATGTCATCGCCCGGGTTGATCGTGTAAGGCCGCAGCACCTGTTGAGGTGCCGGTTGAGATGGCGTTACCTGTTCCGACGCCGTCGCTGCGGATGCCGCCAAGAAAAATGTCAACAGAAGTGCCAAAACCGAATTCCAGTTTGCTTGAGTTCCCACAACCGGTTCATGCCATGCGTCTGTTGTATTTGGAAGCCTTTATGCGGACAAATGATGGTGAATGCCGTTTTGGCGTTTACCACGGCATCATAACAAAGCTGTTGCAGAGCCAGAGATTCCTGACCATGAAAACGAGATGCGCTGGATGGGAACCGTATGCAGATCAGAACAGGGGCATGCTCAATCCATGCCATCTCGCTTGATTGATTTGCTTTTTGAACCGATGATCTTGCCGGGTTACCGGTCATGAGAGTGATCAATTGCCTGCTTGTTTTTTGCCTTGCGTCGATCGCTGCCTGCACGTCTCCTCAGGAAAAGGCCGAACAATCGGCATCCACGGCAGCGGCACTGGCAGACGCCGGTAATTTCCAAGCTGCGCGGATGGCGATATTGGCGGCTATCCGCGAGAGGGATGATGTAGCGAGCCAATGGCAGCTTTTAGGACATATCGATCTTGAAACGGGAAAACCGGCAGATGCCCTTTTGGCCTATTCGCGCGTTCTGGAACTGGATGCGTCAAACGTAGAGGCGCTCCAGCTTGTCGCCGAACTTTCCTTCCAGTTCGGCAATAACACGGACGCAACCGACGCCGCTGACCGCTTGCTGGCGCTGGACCCGACTGCCACGCGGGCGATACTGGTCAAGGGTTTGGTCGCGCTTGACCGGAGACGCGCCCCGGAAGCGCTAAGCGCTGCTGACGCGATCCTCCAGATCAACCCTCAGGACGAATTCGGAACTGTCCTCAAAGCGCGGGCCCTCGCGATCGGCAAGGATTATAAGGGTGCGTTGAAGCTGATTGAGGACGGCGTTCCAGAAGGGCAGAGGACCGAAGCATCGCTGGCCACGCTTACAGAGATTTATCGTACTGTGGGAGATTCCGGTCGGTTGATCGCAACGCTTGATAAGCAGCTTGCCCGACGGCCGAAAGATGTCGACTTGAAGGTCGATCTTGCGCAAGTCCTCTACAAAACCGGGAATATGGAACGCGCCCGTTCGATCCTGTTGCAGGTGATCAATGACCAGCCCGACAATGTCGAGGTGGTCCAGGAAATTTCCGGCATTTGGCTGGCAAACGATTCCGCAGCCCTTGGTCCGCGCCAATTGGCGGACATAGCCCGAACCGGCTCGGCTACAACGCGAGCCGGCGTTGCAAGATATTTGATCGGTCGTAATCGTGCTGATCTGGCAGAACCGCTCTTGCGTGGGGCGGCCGCCAAGCATTCGGACGTTTCTGCAACGGACGTCCAGGCCCTTTATGCGACGGCGCTATTTGAAAAGGGGAATGTTAAGGCAGCGCAGGCTATAGCGGATAAGATATTGGAAGATGACAAGGATAACTCCGATGCCCTGCTCCTTCGTGCGCGGATCGGACTCCAGGAGCGAAATCTTGCCGCAGCACTCAACGACGCGCAGATTGTTGTTCGGGATTTCCCGATGAATGAACAGGCCAGAATAGTGCTTGCAGACATATTCGTCGCCAAGAAGGACGCTCAGCGTGCGAGGCACAGTTATGAGGAAGCGGTCGGTGAAATGCCGCAAAGCCTGATTATGCACCGCGTTTATACGCAGTATCTCTTGCAGTCTGGTGACAAGGCGCGGGCAATGGACGTCGCGCGAACCTTTACGCGCAAGAATCCGTCGTCGGTTCCGGGTTGGGAATTGTTTGCGAGCGTTTGTAGTCAGGCTGGCGACCGTCCATGTGTCGCGCTCGCACAAGCAGGTCGTGACAAGGCCGCCGCCATTTATACGGTCGATGACCGCCCGGGATCGATCCGCAGTCGTGGCTTGTTCGGGAGGTTGTAGTGAGGCTAGGGGGGGCAGAGCTGACGAGTTTGCGGGACATCTGCAATGTCTGAGTCATTTTCGCGACCTTCGCAGAACGTCAACAAACACGTCCGCTTCACATCGAACGTGTTGAGATCGGTCGGCGTCGTGAACGACGCCATATGCCTTTTCGTGGCGTTTTTTGTTGCCATCCTGATTTATAATGAAACGTTCGACCAATCGTTTGATCGCACGATACACGAAACCGCAGCCATCGTCCTTGGCATCAATTTTTTCCTGATCCGGAT
>JANLQV010000230.1:0-3102 GCA_031368025.1 Sphingomonadales bacterium
GGCCGCGCCTGATCGTCAGCTCCGCACTACGCCGACGTCGCTGAACGCCTTGATCTCGGCAGGTGGCGTATCCGCTTCAGCAAGCTCGCGCTGCCACAGGCCGATGTCGCTCCATTGCCCGTTCTTGAAACAGACTTCGCGATAGGCCCCTGCGCGACGGAAACCGTTCGCTTCGTAAAGCTGGATCAGCTTGTCATTGGGGGTCATCAGCGTGCAGATCGCCTGAGTGAAATTCTGTTCGGTGAGCGTGCTCAGCAGGCTTGCCAGCAAGGCGCGCCGGATCCCCTTCCCTTCAAGATCGCCTGCCGCATAGACGGCAACTTCCACCCCGAACCGGTGCGTCGGCCCGGGACGAAAAGGCTTGGCATAGGCATAGCCCAAGACGACCTTGCTCTGCGTCGCGACAATCCAGGGATGAGTATCGCCCGCCGCCTTGATCCGGGCCCGCATGCCCGCTGCTGTCGGCGCCGTGGTTTCGAATGAGACGGCATTGGTCACAACATAGGGCGCATAAATCGCCGCAATTGCCTCCGCATCATCGGACACGGCGGCTCTTAGATCAACCATGAAACAATCCTGTCAACAAGGGAAAGGCTGGAGGCGGAACGCCGTGTCTGCACATTCGACGCGGGCGGACATTCCAGACAACGGGCCTGAATGGCCGGCCCATCGAGCAGCGCCCTGGCATCAGTCAGCCCGGCAATCAGCAGTGCCTGTTGCTGGTGCTGGGTGCGTGTGAAGAGATCAGCGTGCACCGGCGCTTTGACTCCAAAATCATCGCCGAGCAGGCTGGCGAGGAAGCTTTGATGCTTCTTGAGATAGACACGCGAGACATTGTCAGGCGAAATCTTTGCGAGGCGGGCTGCTTCCGCAACAGCGTCATCGAGCGAACCGAACGCGTCAACCAATCCAAGCTGGCGCGCGGTTCCGCCATCCCAGACCCGGCCCTGCGCAATTTCGCTGACCTTTTCGAGGGGAATCTTGCGAGCGGTGGACACCAGGCTGAGGAAGCGGGCATAGATATCTTCGACCCCCGCCTGCAGCAGCGCATCGGTGGTGGCATTGGTGCCGCCGACGATATCCGGCTGCCCCGAAAGCGGGGTTGTCGTGACGCCGTCAGAGGTCACGCCGTATTTGGCCAGCACCGTCTCGAATGTCGGGACGATACCAAACACGCCAATCGATCCCGTGATGGTCGACGGTTCAGCAAATACCTTGTCAGCAGAACCGGTGATCCAATAACCGCCTGAGGCAGCGACATTGCCCATCGAGACGACGACAGGAAGGCCCTTGGCCCTGGCTTGTTCGATCGCCAGCCGGATCTTTTCGGCAGCAAGGGCAGAGCCGCCGGGCGAATCGACCCGCACCACCAACGCCTTGAGATCCTGTTCTGCGAGCGCCGTGAGGATCAGGTTGGAGATCGTTTCTCCGCCAGCCGTTCCGGGAGGCGCTTCCCCATCAACGATGTTGCCCGCCACCGTCACGATGCCAATGGGCTTTCCGCCAAGCGACGCGGGATGCGCGGCAGCATATTCGCTCAGGGTGCTATAATGGAAGTTTCCGGCAGGGCCGTCTTTATCACCCCCGACAAGGGTGGCGACCCGCTTGCCGAACGCAATGCGATCCCCCAGCCTGTCGACGACACCGGCCAAAAGCGCTGCCTTTGACAGGCTTCCTCCCGAGGCGCGAAGCCCGGCCACGGGATCGGCCACGAAACCGGCGATCTGTGCCTTGGGGCGGGCCTTGCCAACATCGTCGCGCCAGTTGCTCCACAGCGAACCGGCAAGCGCTTCGTTTTCGGCCCGGGCTTCGGGCGACTGTTCGGCCCGGATATAGGGCTCGACATAGGATTTGAACTTGCCGACTCGGTAGACATGGACGTTGACGCCCAGGCGGTCGATCAATCCCTTGTAGTAAAGCCGCGACCCGCCGGGCCCGGCAAATGCCGCCGCGCCCATCGGATCGAGCCAGACTTCGCTCGCATGTGCGGCAAGCAGATATGCGTCGTCCGAATATCCCGTCGCAAAGGCGAGGATGGGTTTTTGAGCTGCTTTCACGCGATCAAGCGCGGCCCCGACATTTTCGAGGGCAACCTGTCCGCCGCCGGCAAAACTATCCAGGTCCAGCACGACAGTCTTGATGTCGTCGTCCGTTTCCGCAGCCTTGAGAGCCTGGAGGATTTCCGACAATTCATATTGCCGGCCAACCGGAGACTGCCCGAAGAGCAGATCGCGCGGATCGAGCGCCTCGCGCTGCTCCACGATCGGGCCATTGAGCGCAAGCAGCAGTGCACCGTCCTTCCCGCCGCCCGGGTTCGGGCTTGACGACAACAGGGCGTAAAGCCCGCCGAAAAACGCAAGCATCGCAAGCAGGACCATCGCGTCCTTGATGCCAACGAGCAGCGCCCACGCACCCTTTACCAGTTTCATTCCAACGCCTTCATGTACCAGCCAAGTTTGAACGTGCGTTAGGCGAGGCGGAAGCGGGTGTAAACCGAGTGAAATCCTACCAGCGGATCAGGCGTGGGACCAACATGCGACCGATCAGCGCGCAAAATGCGATTGCCGCTGTATACCAGAGCCCGACATAAAAGACCGTGACGCTCTGGCAGTGCAGGCCGTAAGCAAAGGCCCCAAAGCTGCCCGAGGCAAGGCCGACCAGCCAGCCGATCCGGTTGAGCGCAGTGGGAGCACCCTGACGCAACCAGAGCGTCAACGCCGCACCAATCATCAGCCCTCCGCCCGTGCTGACGGCCAGACAGGTGGGGCCATCCACGGAAAAAAGCACTTCTGGCGGAAAGCCGTCACCAGCGAAGGTCAGCAATATGCTGGTCAGCGGGAACAGCGAAGCTGCCGCCAGCGCCCAGCGCCAGCCAGTGCTGCTCTGCCCCACACCCGGACGCGCAGATGCCACAACGGCCGCAAGCGAAGCAAAGCCGAGCACCAGAAACATGCCTTCGCGCATCATCACGACGGGATGCGGTTTGCCCGCGACGATATCCGGTCGCACGCCCAGCATGGCAATCACGATCGCCACCAAAACTCCCGCCACGGCCAGCACAAGCAAAACACCGCCGTTCGGCTTTACCGGTCGAACCGGCTG
>JANLQV010000232.1:0-4968 GCA_031368025.1 Sphingomonadales bacterium
GCACGGCGGAAAGGATGACATGTTCGGCATTGGACCCAAAGGCGTTCATCAGCCGGACGGCACGTGCTTCCTTGCCGCCCAACGCAAAGGTCGAATGGCAGTGGAGAATTTTGAGACAGGTCACCGCGCGACCGATTTAAGCAGGGCGTCAATCGCCTTGACTGCGGCGGGTTCGTCAAGCTCGGGCGGATGGCCGGTGCGTGGAATGATCGTCAGCGTGGCATTTGCCAGCCGCTTGGCCATCGCCCTTGCCGTATTGGCTGAAAGGATATCCGACGTTGCGCCGCGCAGGATAGCAACCGGCACACCGCCCAGTGCATCGAACGCCGGCCAAAGATCGACCGGTGCGGCTGGGTGGCGCATCGGCTCTGCAATGCGCGGGTCATAATCCGGAACGATCCGCCCCTGAGCCGTGAGACGATAGAGCCGTTTGGCGAGCGCAATCCATTGGGACAGATCATAATCCGGATGGGCATGGCCGTGCAGGTTTGATGCTGCCCGCGCGGCGTGCATCCAGCTTGGCCAGCTTCCCGATTTGCCAACGAAGCTGCGGATCCGGTTCAGCCCCGCCTCCTCGATCACAGGGCCGATATCGTTGAGCAACGCGCCGGCAATCCGCCCCGGCCGGGCCGAAGCAAGGAGCATCGTCAGCAACCCGCCCAACGACGTCCCGAATGCAACAAACCGGTCAATCTTCAATGTCTCGAGCAGATCTTCGATATCCTGGAGATAGGTGATCGGGGCATAGCTCATCGGAAATTTGGCAAAGGCGCTTTCGCCGCGCCCGCGCAGGTCCAGACAGATCAGCCGCCATTCGCCCGCCAACCGGTCTGCAACATGCGCAAAATCGCGGGCGTTGCGGGTGAGGCCAGGAATGCAAAGGATCGGAGGGCGATCACCCTGTTTCCGGTTCGGCGCGGCATAATCACGATAATGGAGGCGCAAGCCATCCTTTGACCACCAAAAGCCATCTTCATATTGCGCAGGGCCCACCATCTCCCCCATATCGCGGCATGATCCAAACTCCGCAACCCGGCAGCTATTGCCCCGCCCGCGATATTCTCGAAATCGCCGACTTTATTGGCGATCCGGTGGCTGGCGCCAATTTTCCCGAAACGATATTGCGATTCCGCAATAATCGCTGGGCAACCACCCTGGGCCTTGAAAGCCTGAGCGATGGCGAATGGGCCTCGCATTTCGGACGCTTCAAGCCGCTCGATGGTTCGCTCACCGAGCCGTTGGCGCTGCGTTATCACGGCCACCAGTTTCGCGTGTACAATCCGGAAATTGGCGACGGACGCGGTTTTCTCTTTGCCCAGCTCCGCGATGGCGAAGGCCGGTTGCTTGATCTCGGCACCAAGGGCTCAGGGCAAACGCCCTGGTCTCGCTTCGGTGACGGGCGGCTGACCTTGAAAGGTGCGGTCCGTGAAATCCTCGCGACCGAAATGCTTGAGGCATTTGGGGTCAATACGTCGAAAACATTTTCCGTGATCGAAACCGGTGAGCCGCTGCATCGGGGGGACGAACCCTCCCCCACGCGCTCCGCCGTCCTTTTCCGGTTGAGCCACGGGCATATCCGGATCGGGAGTTTCCAAAGACTCGCAACCCTGGGCGATGATGCCGCGCTCAAGCGGCTGACCGCCTATGCGCTGGCCCGCTATTATGATGAGCCCGGTGGCAATGATGCGCCCGTCCGGCTGCTGGCCAATGTGACGGCCCGCACCGCCGATCTTGCTGCGTCCTATATGGTTGCGGGCTTCGTCCACGGCGTCCTCAACAGCGACAATATCAACATTTCGGGGGAGAGCTTCGATTACGGCCCGTGGCGGTTCACGCCAACGTTCGATCCCGGTTTCACCGCCGCCTATTTCGATGAAGGCGGGCTCTACGCCTTTGGACGGCAGGCCGAAGCGATCCATTGGGACGTGGTCCAGCTCGCCATTGCGCTCGGACGGATCGCCGAACAGGATGCACTGGTTGAAGCGCTCAATGAATTTGGGCCACTCTACCGCGCCGCGCTGGTCAGACGGATGCTTTGGCGGTTGGGGGTCGCCTCACAAGGTGATGAGGCGGACATGGCGCTTGTCCAAACCATCGAAACCGCGCTCGCCGAAAGCAAGATCGGCATTGATCGGTTCTTTTTCGATTGGGCAGGAGGTGCACGGCGCAAGGCTTCGGTCGCCGATGAAATCTATGAGGCTGATACGTTCGCCGATTTCCGCACCCGCATCGCCGCCTATGCCCCCGCGCGGAGTCTCGATCACCCTTATTGGTCGGATGAAAACCCGGTTTCGATGCCGATCGAAACGGTCGAGGCGCTGTGGTCGCGCATCGCCGAACACGATGACTGGTCAGCATTGGATGCGCAGATCGCTGCGATCCGCCGGATGGGTGAGGCGATGACGGGGTAGCGCCCGCACGATCAGTTTTTCTTGCCTTTCTTCGGCGGCGCGTTTGGCACAGGCGGAGGTGCGACCGGCGCGCCTCCCGGCTGGATTTGCGCGAGATTGGCCGGGGCAATGGAAATGCCGAACAGCCGCCAGCGGCCTGCAGACCATTCATAGACCAGATCGAATGCGATAGCCGTGGGTCGCAATCCGAAATAGCCGCGCAACTGCATCACATTCGCGGCCACTATTTTGGGGGGCACGGAAAAAGTCGGGGCGAGGAGCAGCGCATTGGAGAGATCAATCCCGCTCTGCCGCAGGCTGGCAAAGGTTTGCGCGAGAGCCGCCGAATCATTCTGAACCTGAAATCCAGTAGCGGAAAGATCGCGCAGGACGGAGTAGTTCCCGGCCAGATTGGCATGGTGCACAGCCGCCATCGTGCTCCAGACGAGCTTGTTGAGTTCGAGCGGATCAGGGATCGGAACCGCCGAGGGCGCAGGGCGAGGGGCGGCCTGCGCCTGATTTTGCGCCTGTGCCGGGGACACAGGCATGATGAGCAGGCCGACAAGTGCGCAGATGCAACGAAGGGCCGGGGCACGAAGCCCCGACCCTATGTCACGCCGAAACGTGTGAATGATTACCATCCAATCTGGAACCCGCCCCGCGCGCCGACTTCGCCGCTGTTGAGGCCGATACCGATGCCGCCCGAGAACGAGGCCTTCTCGCCGATACGGGCGGTAAAGGCGGTCGTGACGGCGGTGCGGTTCTGATAATAGCCAACGCCGCCCGAGACTGCGAAATTGGTGCCCGCCTCAAGGCTCGGCGAGTCAAGCGCGAGTGCCAGCGCGACACCCTCATTCGCCTTCTGAATATCGCGGCGGTTGATTTCGCTGAGGTTGAAGAGGGTGGTCTGTCCGCTTTGCAAGGCCCCAATCTGTGTCCCCTGGCTGGCAAGGCCGGTTTGGAGCGAGGAGATTGATGAGCCGAAGCTGCTGGTGGCGACCGTATCGCGACCGACGGTGCCATTGGCGTCAACTGTCAGCAGGAAAGTTGGTCCGGCCTGTGCCGTCGTGCTGGCGGTTACATCGCCAATCGTCACCGAACTGCCCGCGCCGCCGATGGCCACCTGATTGGCGCGCGTCGTGGTGGCACCGAAGCCAACGGCAGTCGCCCCAGCAAAGGCGGATGTCGCACCAGAACCGAACGCACTGGCGTTCGCGGCGCTGGCGTTGGAACCAAAGCCAAGCGCGGTTGCATTCATACCTGCGGCATTCGCGTTCTTGCCGAGCGCGGTGGACTGGAGACCCGAAGCATTGGCCTGATGGCCGCCAGCAAAGCTGAGATTGCCGGTCGCGCTTGATTGCCAGCCAAAGGCCTGTGCCCCGGTGCCCGAAGCCACCGATTCACCTCCCACTGACGTCGAGTGATGGCCCGCAGCATTGGCCTTATCGCCGATTGCGACAGCGTCTTCCGCCCTTGCCGTGGCAAGATTGCCTATCGCGACCGAAGTGCCCATCGATGGAACTCCCGATGGGGTCACACCGTTGAACGTCGCGGCCCCGGGGCCGATTGCGACCGAACTGATCGCGGCAGCGCTTGTGCTTTGGCCAATCGCGATATTCCCGGCCAACGCCGCATTCGCGGTATCGCCGAGCGCGATGGCAGACTGGCCATTCGCGACCGTCAGGTTTCCGATCCCGACCGCGCCTTGGCCGGTGACTGTGTTATCAGCACCGATGCCGACAGCGCCCGTACCGTTCACGATATTGGGATCGCCGATTGCGACAGCACCGGCACCGGTTGCCATGTTAGAATCGCCGATCGCAACGGCACCTCCCATGGCGTTACCCGTTGCGGTGTTCATAAAACCAAGCGCCGTTGAAGCGCCGCCGGTGGCACTTCCACCAACGCCGAGAGCCAACGCGCCCGTGGTAGTGTTATTAACCTGCACAAGCGACGCTACGGCCTGAACCGCAGTGAATGCCGAGTTAGCGGTCGTCTGGGCCGAATTGGCCGTAGTCAATGCCGTTGCGGAGTTCGTCAGCGCGGTGTTGGCAGTCGTCAGGGCTGTATTGGCCGTGGCGGCCACCCCATTGGCGGTCGTCTGCGCGGCATTCGCTGCTGTCAGTGCTGTGGCGGAGTTGGTGAGTGCCATATTGGCGGTGCTGGTCGCTCCATTGGCAGCAGTCAAAGCATTGGCCGAATTGGTCAGAGCGGTGTTCGCCGTCGTCTGCGCACCGTTCGCACTCGTTTGTGCGGCGGCAGCGGCAAGACCCGCAGCGTCAGCACTGGTTTGCGCCATCGCAGCATTCGTAAGAGCAGTGTTGGCTGTCACCTGCGCGCCGTTCGCACTCGTCTGAGCGGCAGCGGCATTCGTGAGCGCCGTGTTCGCAGTGGATTGCGCACCCGCAGCGGCAAGACCTGCAGAGTCAGCACTGGTCTGCGCCGTGGCAGCGTTGGCAAGCGCGGTATTTGCAGTAAGTTGCGCACCCGCTGCCGCCGCGCTGACAACATTGAGTTGACCAACATTTGCCGCGTCAGTGTCAAGCGTTCCGGCGGCGACGTTAATCAATTGAGCCTC
>JANLQV010000234.1:0-3852 GCA_031368025.1 Sphingomonadales bacterium
GGGATTACCCGCCCGGATTTGCGCTGCTGTCGCGTCTTCCCGTCGTGCAGCTGAAGCCTCTTGAGGATCGTTTCGCTGATCTGCTGGTCGAAAATGCGGTTGCCAATGGCCATGCTGCCCTGATCGCGCGGATGCCGCGGGCGTGGATCGATCTTAACCGGGGAGAACGAGAATTCGATCCGGGGCTGGTCTCAACGGGCGGAAAGATTGTGCCGCTGGCCTCGGCCAAGGTTCGCGGCGGCTTGGGCATTGTCCCGCGCCGGGTCATTCGCGGTGGTGATATCTGGCGAGGGGAATTGAGCGCGGAAGCGTTCGAAGCACGACTGGCGGGCATCCACCGGCCCTGGCACGCAGCAATTGCGGGGATTTTGGAAGAGTTGCTTGGCCGTTTCGGGATCGCGATCCTGATCGATCTTCATTCGATGCCACCCATTCCTGTGCGACCGGGTGAGCCAGCGCCACCGCAGATTGTGATCGGCGATTTGTTTGGTCGCTCGGCGCGTGGGCAGTTCAGCCGGACGGCATTGGCCCTTGCCGGACGGCATGGCTTCGTCGCTGCGCTCAATGCGCCTTATGCCGGCGGGCACGTTCTCGAGCGGCACGGCAGCCCGGCACGCGGAATCCACGCCCTTCAGGTTGAAATTGATCGCAGCCTTTATCTGGATTTGCGGCTGGACCAGCCGGGGGTAGGGCTTGGGCGATGTCGCGCCTTTGTTTCCGATCTTGCCGATGCACTGGCTGAAGAAGCGCGCGCGGCGTCGCTGGCAGAAGCTGCCGAATAGAAAAAAGCCACCCCGTGCTTCCGCACGGAGTGGCCAAGGTTCAGGGAGGATGCGCGCCCGAGAGCGCGCAAGAGCCGACCTTGCGAAAGGGGGGGAACGCCCGGCCGTCTCAAGTATCAAGATAGGACGGACTCAATTGTCTTTCAAGTGGTCTGGTCAAATCCGGATCGGCCTGAGTAAAGCCAGACCTTTTGGGGTGTCGCCACTGTTCGTGATTGCACCCCAAACTTGCGGATATCCTCGTCAGGCTGCCAATTCCTGAGGCGGCAACTTGCCCTGATCCACCTGGCGGGCAAAAACTTCGCGCATGATGCCGAGCGAGAAAAGATGCGCATGAATGAGCGGCAACATGCCGGATTTCATCATCTTACGCAGCGAGTCGCCGCGCAATTCGCGTAGTTTTTCCTCGTTCACCATCTGGAAGCCACGATAGATGAACGGCTGATCGTTATCCGCGACCTGGATTGATACTTCGCCATCCATCAACAGGTCAGCACTGATCAGTTCCTGCATGAACGCGGTCGTGCGTTGTCCGGCCTGTTCAAACTGTTCGCAGAACGCCAAAATCGCCTTCACGGCGTCGCTCGGCTGACCATCGACGAAAAGCGGATCGCCATCGTCATATGGCCCGATCGTTCCCGCGCTGGGATCAAAGCAGAGCGAAAGCTCATCGGCGTCGTCGCGCAGGCGCGCCAACAGGAAGGGATAGCGACGAACATAGGCTGGAACATAGACCTGATCGATCAGCTTCCCGCCATCGTCGGTAAAGGTGTTGACGCCTTCGTTCAGCCCCATCAGCGCAAGCGGAACGGGGTTTTCGCCCGCCGAAAAGATGATTGGGTAGTAACGCTGGGCAACCGCGAATTCATCGATCGTGACGGGGATCGCATGCTGGGTGGCGAACACAGGCAGCGCGTCGCTGGTCCGCGCTTTCCAGCTTGCATGCTCGACCGAAGACAGTGGCGTCAAATCGCTGAACAGAAGCGGCAACTGGTTGTTGGCGGGCGGAACGCTGGCCATGGAAGACTCTCCTAAAGAAACACGCCGAACCCCCTATTGCGCGTCCGCGTCAGACGCAAGAGGAACAAGTTTGCCCGGGTTCATGATGCCCGTTGGGTCGAGCGCTGCCTTGATTGCGCGGAGCATCGTAATCCTTGCCGGATCCGACAGGCGCAGGAGTTCGGCCCGCTTCATCTGGCCAATGCCGTGCTCGGCAGAAATCGAGCCCTGGGCTGCGACCACAAGGTCATAGACCATCCGGCTGGCAGCCTTGCCCCGTCCCTCGCGCCACGCATCGCCATCAACGCCGTCGGGCGCGCGGACGTGGAAGTGGACGTTGCCATCCCCCAGATGGCCGAATGCTGACGCGGTCATGTCGGGAAACGCCGCCTCAACCTTGGTAACGGCCGCTTCCATGAAGTCTGGCATCGCATCAACAGGAACCGATATGTCGTGCTGTATCGCAGGTCCGGAAGCGCGTTCGGCCTCCGAAATCGAATCGCGCAGCCGCCAGAATGCGTTGGCCTGAGCCTCGCTGGCGGACACAATTGCATCCTGTGCCAATCCGGCTTCGAGCGCCCCGCCTAGCAGGTCTTCCAACGCCGTCCGGCTTCCACCGGCTGAAACATGCTCGACCAGAACGTGCCATTCGTGGCGCGCGGCAAGCGGCGCGCGCGTGGAAGGGACATGGGTGAGAACGAGGTCCAGAGTCTCCTGCGGCATGACCTCGAAACTCTCGATCGCGTCGCCCGAACGTGCTTCGAGCCAGCGGAGCAGGGCAAGAGCCGCGTGCGGGCTTTCAACTCCGATCCAGCCCACCGCATGATCGGCAATGGCGGGCACCAGTTTGAGGCTCGCCGCCGTCACGATGCCCAGCGTGCCTTCGGCGCCGACCAGCAACTGGGTCAGGTCATAGCCGCGATTGTCTTTTTTGAGCGCGGCGAGCCCGTGGTGGATCGATCCGTCGGGCAGGACCGCCTCAACCCCCAGCACCAGCTTGCGCATCGTGCCAAAGCGCAGCACCTGCGTTCCGCCGGCATTGGTTGAAACCAGCCCGCCGATGGTCGCAGACCCTTTTGCACCGAGCGACAAGGGGAATCGTCGACCCTTTTCCAGCGCAGCATCGTGAAGGTTGCTCAGGATCACGCCTGCTTCGGCCACTGCAATCCCGCTTTCGGCATCGATGCTGCGGATCGCGTTCATGCGGCGGAGCGACAGGAGCAGCGCATTTCCCGAGGCAGAGGGTGTTGCGCCGCCGACCATTCCGGTGTTGCCCCCCTGCGGGACAAGCGGCACGCCCGCCTCACGCGCAAGCGTCACAATGGCCGACACCTCATCAACCGATGACGGCGACAGCATGGCCATCGCCGCGCCGCAATAAATCCCGCGCCAATCGCTCAACCAGGGGGCGAGGACGTCTGCATCCTCGCTAAAACCCTTCGGGCCCAAAAGGGTTTCAAGGCGTGAAAGGAGGGATTTGGCGGATTCGCTGTTCATCACGGTCCTGGTGAAATTAATCTCATGTTCAAGCTGGACGCCTCATGCAAACATGCACAATGGTTGCATCCAGATGATCCTTTTTGCTTATGCTGCCCTGATTGGTCCGGCAAGTGCTGCCGCATTGGCAATACCTTTGTTCGCCGCTCGTGAGCAGGTGACGATCACCACGCAAATCCGGATCGAGCGCAGCTCGATCGTCCGCGTGCCGCCTGCCGCCACCCCCTCGCAATTGCCGGCACCAATTCGCTGGAAGGAAAAAGGCGCGCCAAACTGCATCAAATGGTCAAACATGGCCGCAGCAATGGTTTCCAGCCCGACGACGATTGACCTGATCGTGCGCGGCGGCACGCGCTACCGTGTGAAGCTGGAGAAAAGTTGCCAGGCGATCGATTTCTATTCGGGCTTCTATGTGAAGGCCACGAAGGACGGCCAAGTTTGCGAAGACCGCGATTCGATCCACAGCCGCTCGGGCAACGAATGCGTGATTGGCAAGTTCAAGACGCTGGTGCCCGCAAAATAGCATTGCGAATCACCGCGCCGGTGATGTGACTCCCAACCTTCATCCAGTTGC
>JANLQV010000244.1:0-4504 GCA_031368025.1 Sphingomonadales bacterium
CCAGGTTGCGGATTTCGGTCATGTCGTCCATCGCAAAACGCACACCTTCACGGCCCAGACCCGAATCCTTGACCCCGCCATAAGGCATGTTGTCCACCCGGTAACTGGGGACATCATTGATCACGACGCCCCCCACTTCGAGCCTGTCCCAGGCATCAAGCGTCTTGAACAGGTCGCGCGTGAAAATCCCCGCCTGGAGCCCGAATTTGCTATCGTTGACGATGTTGAGCGCTTCTTCAAACTCCGTGAATTTGATCAGAAATGCAACGGGGCCAAAGGCTTCTTCAATATTGAGCTTGGTGTTGCGATCGACATTGTCGAGCAAGGTTGCTTCGAGCATTGCGCCCTCACGCTTCCCGCCGCACAGCAAGGTCGCGCCCTGCGCGATTGCGTCCTGAATCCATCCATCGAGCCGTTTCGCTTCGCCTTCGGAAATCATTGGCCCGATAAAAACATTGCGATCCTTGGGGTCGCCAGACACCAATGTTTTCGTTTTGGCGACCAGCATGTCGCGGAACTGGTCATAAATATCGGCATGGATCAGGATCCGCTGCACGCCAATGCAACTCTGGCCCGATTGGTAGAAGGCGCCAAAGATGACGCGTTCCAGCGCGTCGGGAAGGTCGGCATCCTTGTCCACGATGACGGCAGCATTGCCGCCGAGTTCAAGCACAACCTTCTTCTTTCCCGCCCTGGCCTTCAGATCCCAGCCAACCACTGGCGATCCGGTAAAGCTCAAGAGTTTCAGCCGTTCATCCACGGTGAACAGGTCAGCACCTTCACGATGAGCGGGAAGGATCGAGAATGCGCCCTTGGGCAGGTTGGTCTCGGCCAGCACTTCGCCCATAAGGATCGCGCCCAATGGCGTCCGGCTGGCGGGTTTCATCACGAAGGGGCAGCCAACGGCGAGCGCTGGCGCAATCTTGTGTGCCGCAAGGTTGAGCGGGAAGTTGAACGGCGAAACAAAAGAGCAGGGGCCGATTGGCACGCGCTTCCAGATGCCCTGATAGCCTTTTGCGCGCGGGCTAATATCGAGCGGCTGGACTTCTCCGGTCATCCGCACTGACTCTTGAGCGGCGATCCGGAATGTATCGATCAGGCGGCCCACTTCGCCTTCGCTGTCCTTGATTGGCTTTCCAGCCTCAATGCACAGCGCATAGGCAAGTTCGTCATAGCGTTCCTTGAACCGCGCGACGCAATGCATCAGGACATCCTGACGCTCATAGCTCGCCATACGCGCCATCGGCCCTGCGGCTTCGACCGCGCCCTGTATCCCGGCATCAATCGTCTTCGCATCGGCCTGCGCGCAACGGAACGCCACTGCTCCGGTATATTTGTCAGTCACCTCAAGGTCGGTGTTGGGCTGCTCCGCCTTGTTGTTGAGGTAGAGCGGGTAGATGTCCTTGAGCATGCTCACAGCTTTGCACTCAGTTCCTTGATGTCCCTGTTGAGGATGCGATCATTATCCGAGTAATCGATCGGGCACTCGATCAGGTGGACGCCGGGTGTGCTGAGCGTGTGCTTGAGCAGTTCATCGAGATGCGCAGCACTTTCGACGCGGTAGCCGCTGGCGCCATAACTATCAGCGTATTTGACGAAATCGGGGTTGCCATAGGTCAGGCCCCAATCCTTGAAGCCCATATTGGCCTGTTTCCAGCGGATCATGCCATAGCTGTTGTCGTTGAGGATCAGCACCGTGATGTTGAGCTTCAGGCGAACGGCGGTTTCCATTTCCTGGCTGTTCATCATGAACCCGCCATCCCCGCAGATCGCCATGACCTTGCGGTCGGGATAGACCATTGACGACATCATCGCCGAAGGCAGCCCAGCCCCCATCGTCGCCAGCGCATTGTCGAGCAACACCGTATTGGCATGATAAGCATCGTAACCGCGCGCGAACCAGATCTTGTAAACGCCATTATCAAGGCAGATGATCCCGTCATCGGGCATCGCCGCGCGAACTTGCTTTACGAGGTAAGGCGGATAAATCGGGAAACGCTGGTCACCCGAAATGCTCGCGGTATGCGCGACTTCGGCGGCCCGCGCCTTGAGCATGAAATCGAAATTCCAGTGCGGTTGCGGAACGATCGCTTCCTTGATCTGCCAGATTGCGTTGGCAATATCCCCGATGACTTCGGTTTGCGGAAAATAGACCGGATCAACTTCGGCCGAGCGCCCCGAAACATGGATCACCTGTGCGCCATCGGCCCGCATGAAAAAGGGCGGCTTTTCGATCACGTCATGACCGATATTGACGATGCAGTCAGATGCTTCGACCGCACGGTGAACAAAGTCGCCAGCCGATAGCGCAGCGCAGCCCACAAATTTGGGGTGGCGTTCGTCGATCACGCCCTTGCCAAGCTGGGTCGTGAGGAACGGGATATTGGTCTTTTCAACCAGCTCCTGAAGCATCTTCGATGTCATCGTCCGGTTCGCGCCTGCACCGATGACAAGGATCGGGGCCTTCGCCGCCTGAAGCTTGGCAACGGCGGCCGCAACGGCCTTGGGGTCGGCACTTGGGCGGCGCGCGACGCTCCGCGGAATCGGTAGGCTATCGGTATGCTCATCAGCAATATCTTCAGGCAGCTCGATATGGACGGCACCCGGCTTTTCCTCTTCGGCGAGCCGGAAGGCTTCGCGCACGCGGCTCGGGATATTATCCGAAGACGCCATCTGATGCGTATATTTGGTGATCGGCCCCATCATCGCGACAACGTCAAGAATCTGGAAACGGCCCTGTTTCGATTTCTTGATCGGCTTTTGCCCGGTGATCATCATCATCGGCATTCCGCCGAGTTGCGCATAGGCCGCCGCCGTCACGAAATTGGTCGCGCCCGGCCCGAGCGTTGCAAGGCAGACGCCGGTTTTGCCAGTATGTCGGCCATAAGTCGCGGCCATGAAACCTGCACCCTGTTCGTGCCGCGTCAGGATCAGTTTGATCTTGGTCGACCGCGACAGGGAATCGAGGAAATCCAGATTCTCTTCGCCGGGCACGCCGAATATATATTCGACCCCTTCGTCTTCGAGGCACTGGATAAAAAGGTCTGATGCTTTCTGGCTCATGGTCGATTGCCCTTTCGGCGCGCTTGCGGCGCAAGTGAAATCCGGCGCGACCCAGTCGGTTAAAGCGGCTCCGGTCTATCCGTGATTCCGCGCAGACCGGCAATGTCTAACGCGGCATTCGATTGCTGTCACCCTCAATAGCCAAGCGCAAGGTCAACACAGTGTTCAAGCGATTGACCCGCCCGATAGCGTTCCAGATTTTGGATGAATCGCTGCCCGGATCGCTGGAACATCTGCGTCTGCGCCCGCCCAGAAAGGTGCATCGTGATGTGCGCATTGTCGAGGCCCCACAGCGGATGCCCGGCGGGGAGAGGCTCGGGGTCAGTCACATCAAGAAATGCTGCGCCAATCTCATTGCCTTGCAAGGCTGCGACAAGCGCCTCCTGATCGATGACGGTCCCGCGCGCGATATTCACGATTGTCGCGGTGTTCTTCATGCTGGCCAGCTCAGCCTCACCGATCATCTTGTCGGTTTCGGGGGTCGCAGGAACGGCGATGATGATCCAGTCAAACGCGCCAAGCTTGTCCCGCCATTCGTCGGGGCGGAGGGTGTTGGGCGCTGATGTGCGCCGCACGATTGTCGTCTCGACGCCAAATCCGTTCAGCCGTTCCTCAACCAGCTTGCCGATCGCGCCATAGCCCAAAAGGAGTGCCTTCGATCCGAACAGTTCCACCTTGCCCGGAGAATCGTGGAGCCATTCCTGCCGCTCCTGCGCACGCACGACGTCACGATAGCCCTTGGCGACCGTCAGCATGCCCATGATGACATATTCCGCAATCGTGATGGCGTTCACTCCCGCGCCGTTGGTGAAAGTCACGCCGCGCTCCGCCAACAGTTCGAGCGGCATGCCATCCACCCCTGCATAAACCGAGTTCAGCCACTTCATGCCGGACGCGAGCGAGATGGCCTTTGTCATGTCGCCCTTGTCATACATGTCGAACCAGCCGATTTCCGCGCGCGGGGCAAGATCGAACGCTTCTTCCTTGTTCATGAAGAAATGCGGCTCAACCCAGTCGGGCAGGGTTTCGGCCAGCAGGCCTTGTGCGATGCCGGGAAGGACGGCGATTACCTTGTCACGCATATCAGATCTCCAGTTTCCAATCCCAGCCGAGTGGGTCGCCGTCCATGACTTCGACGCCTTTGGCTGCGAGTTCGTCGCGAATTGCGTCGGAGGTAGCAAAGTCCTTTTCCGCCCGTGCCGCATTGCGCAGGGCGAGTTGCGCATCAATTTCGGTTTCGGTGATTTGGGCGTTGGATGGGCGTATTCTTAGATCGGCGCGGGTAAGATTGAGAAGGCCGAGGCCGAAAACGGCATCCATCCGTCCACATTCTTCGAGTTTGAGCGAAGGCGAAACTCCCGGCTCACCCAAGGTGAGGTCTAGCGCGGTAAGCGCGAGTGGTGTGTTCAGATCCTCGATTATCGCGGATTCGAAAAGATTG